>JAEXJH010000719.1 GCA_023445955.1 Pseudomonadota bacterium | reverse complement strand
GTCCAGATCGGCGCAGGCCTGGAAGGTCTCGCAGTCCTCGCGCTGGACGACGAACAGCGCCACGGCCCGGTCGCCCTGCGCCACCTGGGCGGCGAGGTCGGAGAGGTGGCGGGTCGAACGCTCGGCCTTGCAGTCGGGGAACTCGGCCAGGCCGGGCGTGCGGCTGAAGTGGACGTTCTTGACCTCCAGCCAGCAGGGCGGTCGCTCCGGGTGCGTCAGCAGGAAGTCGACGCGGCTGGCCTCGGCGTACTTCACCTCCGGCTTGACGGTTGCGTAGCCGGTCAACTCGGGGATGGCGTTCGCCGCCAGAGCCTCGGCGACCAGCCTGTTGGGCAGCAGGGTGTTGATCCCCACCAGGGCGTTGCCCTGCTCGACGCACTGCAGGGTCCAGGCCAGCTTGCGCTTGGGATCGTCTGACCACGACACCCAGGCGCCCTGGCCCGGCTCCTTGACCCCCAGCATGGCGCCGGGATTGGGGCAGTGGGCGGTGATCTCTCGCCCGTCATCCAGCACCAGGTCCGCGAAGAAGCGCTTGTAGCGACTGACCAGCCGGCCATGAACGAGCGGTTGCGGGAGCAGCATGTGCGGCCTAAGTCGAAGGGCAAGAACGAAGCGATGTAAGGGATCGACGCGATGACGACCACTCAAAGTAAGGTTGGCGAGCGCGTGACGGCGGCGGTGATGATCATCGGCGACGAGATCCTGTCGGGCCGGACCCAGGACGTGAACCTGTCGGCCATCGCCCGCTACCTGGCGACCTACGGCGTTGACCTGTGCGAGGCCCGCGTGGTGCCCGACATCGAGGACGAGATCATCGACGCGGTCAACGCCCTGCGCGCCCGCTACGACTACGTGATCACCACCGGCGGCATCGGCCCGACCCACGACGACATCACCGCCGATTCGATCGCCAAGGCCTTCGGGGTCACGGCGCCCGAGCATCCCGAGATCATGGCCATGCTGCGCGAGCGCTGGGGCGAGCCCAACGCCGCCCGCCGTCGCATGGCCCACGTGCCCGAGGGCGGGAGCCTGGTGAAGAACCCGGTGCAGGGGCCGCCCGGCTTCCAGAAGGACAATGTCTTCGTCCTGGCGGGCGTGCCGGCGATCATGCGTGGCATGCTGGAGGACGTGGGTCCGCGTCTGCGCACGGGCGCGGTGGTGCTGGCCAAGACGGTGCGGGTCACCGGCACGGGCGAGGGCACGATCGCCGCGCCGCTGGAAGCCGTGGCCAAGGCCCATCCGGACATGTCGCTGGGCAGCTATCCGTTCTTCAGCCCGCCGGACATTTACGGCGCCAACCTGGTGCTGCGCGGCCGCGACCCCGTCGAGCTGGACGCGGCGGTCGCCGAACTGATCACCGCCCTGACCGAAGCCAAGGCGCAGAATATCGAGCTCCTGGGGGAAAGCGCCTAGGCGCTACTCCTCGCCGGCGATGGCCTTGGCCAGGTCGACCAGGTGCTTGCGCATGCCGGTGGACGGGATCGCCACGTACGAGCGCGCCAGTTCCGGACCGCCAGGCTGCGACCAGAACTGAGCCATTTCGTTGGCGAGATCGGCGGCGGTGGTGTCGGCGCCTTCCGGATCGTCCAGGCCCTCGAAGAAGAAGCCGATCGGCGTCTTCAGGAACATGGCCGTGGCGTGCAGCTTGCTGGCGCTGATCCGGTTCGATCCGCCCTCGTACTTCTGCACCTGCTGGAAGGTCAGGCCCAGGGCGTCGGCCAGTGACTGCTGGGAGTAGCCCAGGTCCTTGCGACGCATACGAAGCCGACGGCCCACATGGATGTCGACGGGGTCGGGGGTCTTGTCTTCAGCCATGCTCACAAACTCGGACGCGACGGTGGGGAGGAAACGACTCATCGAGCGGCGATACGGAAACGCCGCCGCGATCTTGAGCGGAGTCTAGCCCCCAAGAAAACGTATATTCTGCACCGGACATCTTATTCACGCAGGGCGGGCAAAGCCTTACGGGGCACGCCTTTGGGTCACATCCCCTGTGGCGGGTCCATCAGCAGGATTGCAACCACGATCAACAGCTCGCGCAACAGCATTTCGGGCGGCTTAGTCGTTGATCTCAGCGGTCGCAGCAGAGCCTCGATCTCGCGGGGCGTGTGGGTCGAGAGATCGGCCAGTTGCCGCTGGAGGTTCGCCCACGAGAAGCTCGGGACGTTGGCGCCCGTCAGCGGTGGGAATCGCGTCAGGAAGCTCTGGGCTTCGCTGGCGCTTCGCGCGGCGGCGCGGATCGCCGTTTCGGTGACGCTGTCCAGGTTCAAGGCCCGACCCATGTCGTCTTCCCTATGCGGCCAGCGTCCAAGTGGCGCTGCCCATGCCAATAGGACAGCACGACTTCCGCGATCGGGAAAGCGCCTTGCGACTCAATGATGGTAGGGACGGTGGGACTCGAACCCACACGGATTGCTCCAACGGATTTTAAGTCCGGTGCGTCTACCGATTCCGCCACGTCCCCATCTCTCCGACCCCATAAGCCATCGCTCCGGCGGGGTCGAGGCTCGACACGGCGCATCGCGGTGCTAGCGTCCTCAAGCTCAAGTTTGGATGGGGACGGATCGAATGCGTGAGGGGATCAAGGCCGCGGTTCTGGCGGCGGGCGTTCTGGCGG
>JAEXJH010000718.1 GCA_023445955.1 Pseudomonadota bacterium | reverse complement strand
GGCAGCCGCACCCCCGAGCGCGCGGCCGACGTGGCCCGTGTGGCCGACGCGGCCGTGGTGGGCTCGGCCCTGGTCGACGAGATTGAGTCGGCGGCCAAGTTGAACGAAAACGTGACCGAGAAGGTTCTTCTCAAGGCGTCGGAGCTGGCTAAGGCTGTGCGTTCGGCGCGAGTCGGGACGAAGTGAGGCTCTAAGGCTATGGCTATGGCTGAACCCCAGGACCCGAAAAAGGGCGACAAGAAAGTGGCGACGGACCGCCGAGGCGGCTGGCTGTCGCGGATCGCGCCGGGCGTGCGCGGCGCGTTCGCCAAGCGCGAGACGCCGGAAAACCTTTGGATCAAGTGCCCGGACACGGGCGAGATGATCTTCCGCGCCGACCTGGAGGCGGCCCTGTGGGTCACGCCGGCCGGTCGCCACATGCGGATCGGGCCGGAAGCCCGTTTCAAGTTCACCTTCGACGAGGGCCAGTACGAGGCCCTGCCGACCCCGGCCGTGCCGGAAGACCCGCTGAAGTTCTCGGACGGCAAGCCCTACAAGGATCGCCTGGTCGCGGCCCGCAAGGCGACCGGCGAGCCGGACGCCATGGCCATCGGCTACGGCAAGGTCGGCGGCGTCGACGCCGTGGTGCTGGTCCAGGACTTCGCCTTCATGGGCGGTTCGCTGGGCATGGCTGCGGGTGAGGGCTTCATCGCCGCCGCCCAGGCCGCCGTGGCCCGTGAAGTGCCGCTGATCGCCTTCACCGCCGCCGGCGGCGCCCGTATGCAGGAAGGCGCGCTGTCGCTGATGCAGATGGCCCGCACGACGCTAGCCATCAACGAGCTGAAGGATGCGGCCCTGCCGTACGTCGTGGTCCTCACCGACCCGACCACTGGCGGCGTCACCGCCTCGTACGCCATGCTGGGCGACATCCACCTGGCCGAGCCGGGCGCCCTGATCGGCTTCGCCGGTCCGCGCGTCATCGAGCAGACCATCCGCGAGACCCTGCCGCCGGGCTTCCAGCGTTCGGAATATCTGGTCGAAAAGGGCATGGTCGACCGCGTCACCCACCGCAAGGACCTGCCGGAAACGCTGGGTTCGGTGCTGGGCACGCTGATGATGGGCCGCAAGCGCAAGGCCGCCTGAACGCTCCGTTGACCGACCACCTCCGCGCCCATGACGCCGCCCTGGCGCGGCTCCAGGCGCTGCATCCCAAGCTGATCGACCTGTCGCTGGATCGGATGCGGCGGCTGTGCGCCGCTCTGGGCGATCCGCAGGACCGCCTGCCGCCTGTGATCCACGTGGCCGGCACCAACGGCAAAGGCTCGACGGTCGCCTATCTGCGGGCCATGGCCGAGGCGGCGGGCCTGAAGGTCCACGTCTTCACCTCGCCGCACCTGGTCCGCTTCGCCGAGCGCATCCGCCTGGCCGGGACGCTGATCACCGACGACCACCTGGCCGACGTGCTGGACCGCGTCGAGGCGGCCAACGCCGGCCTGCCGATCACCTTCTTCGAGATCACCACGGCCGCGGCTTTCGTCGCCTTCGCCGAGGTCCCCGCCGATCTTTGCATCGTCGAGGTCGGGCTGGGCGGGATCCTCGACGCCACCAACGTCGTCACGCCCAAGGTCAGCGTCATCGCGCCGGTCGACATCGATCACCGCGAATTTCTCGGCGACACGCTGACGGCGATCGCCGGCGAGAAGGCCGGGATCATCAAGCCCGGCGCGCCCGCCGTCTCCGCTCGCCAGCAGGAAGACGCCGAGGTCGTGATCGAGGCCGCCGCCGAACGGGCCGGCGTCCCGCTGACCCTGATGGGCCGCGACTTCGACGCCTGGAGCGAGCGCGGCCGGCTGCTGGTGCAGATGGAAGACCGCCTGCTGGATCTGCCCGCGCCGTCTCTGCCCGGCGACCACCAGTTCGCCAATGCCGGCCTGGCCGTCGCGGCGCTGCTGACCCTGGCCGATCCGCGCATCGACGAAGCCGCCATGGGGCGCGGCATCGCCACCACGATCTGGCCCGCTCGCTTTCAGCGCCTGACTGCCGGCCCCTTGGCCGAGCGCGCCAAGGCGGCAGGGACCGATCTCTGGCTGGATGGCGGCCACAATCCGCACGCTGGCCGCGCCGTCTCCCGCGCCGTCGCCGACCTGGCCGCCCGCGACGGCCGGCCGGTGGCGCTGATCTCGGGCCTGCTGGCCAACAAGGACGCCACCGGCTTCTTCGGCGCCTTCCGCGGCGTGGCGGCCAAGGTCTTCACCGTCACCTTCGAAGGTCACGCCGCGGCGACCGCCGCCGACACGGCCGCCGCCGCCGAACTGGCCGGCCTGCGAGCCTGCGCCTGCGATTCGGTCGCGGACGCCCTGGACCGCGCGCTGAAACTGGAGCCGACGCCGCACGTCCTGATCTGCGGCTCGCTTTATCTGGCCGGCGAGGTGCTGGCGATGAGCCCAGAGACTTGGCCGACCTAAGCGCGTAAGGCTGCGGGACGCCGATAGGGCGGCTCGGCCGGCCGTACACCTCGGCGGGCGCGTTCGCCCTGGCAGGAACCGCCGATGGCCAAGGGTCAGAAGAAGTCCAACAAGGAAGTGCGCAAACCTAAGGCCGAGAAGAAGGCCCCGCCGGTCTCGGTCTCGCCGTTCATCGTCACGGGGAAGAAGTAGATCTCGGCGGAAAGCGCCCGCCCCGGACAGCGCCGAGGCGGGCGTCTTCAGATCAGGTGGCGCTCAGCGCGCCATCGACCGTGTAGAAGCCGCCATTGCAGTAACCCGCATCGTCCGAGGCCAGGAAGGCCACCAGCCCCGCGACCTCTTCGGGCGTGCCGTAGCGCTTGGCCGGCACCGCGCCGCTGATGGCGTCATGCGCCGCCTTGGCGTCGGCCGACTGGCCCTTGTTGATCGAGTCCATCATCCGGCTCTCGATCGGACCCGGATTGACGCAGTTGACCCGCACGCCCTTCGGCGCGGCCTCGGTCGCCGCCACCCGGGTGATGCCGATCACCGCATGCTTGGACGTATTGTAACCGGCCATGCCCGGCGAGCCGATCAGGCCCGCGACGCTGGACGTGTTGATCACGCTGCCCGACCCTTGGCCGTACATCACTGGCAGCACGTACTTCAGGCCCAGGAACACCCCGGCGACATTGACGCTCAACACCTTGAGGAAGGCGTCCAGCGGGTAGCTCTCGATCGGCTGCACCGGGCCTTCTATGCCGGCGTTGTTGAAGAAGATGTCGATGCGGCCCAGCTCCGCCTTGGCCTTGTCGACATAGGCCTTCACCGAGGCTTCGTCGGTGACGTCGGCCTCGGCCGTGACCAGCTTGGCGCCGTCGGGCAGGGCCGACTTCAGTCGCGACCAGTCGGCGCCCGCGATGTCGACGCCGAAGATCGTCGCGCCGCGCTCGGCCATGATCCTGGCTGTAGCCGCGCCGATGGCTCCGGCCGCGCCGGTGATGACGGCGACCTTGCCTTCGAGAACTCGTGTCATGGAACAATCCTTGGATAAGCTACGATCCCATCCCGAGGACTGAACTGTAAGCGGCGCTGTTCGTTGCATGACGCCGTTCGCGCGACGGCGGTCTTTTGCGGATACGAAAACGCCCGCCCCGGACGGACCGGGACGGGCGCTTCGAACTCAAGCCTTGAAGGCGATTTAGGCCGGTTGGACGCCGGCTTCGTTCAGCCATTCCAGGATCTTTTGCTTGGGCATGGCGCCGACCTTCATCGAGGTCATCTGGCCATCGCGGAACAGCATCATGGTCGGGATGCCGCGGACGCCGTAGCGCGACGGGGTCGTCGGGCTGTCCTCGATATTGACCTTGGCGACGGTCACGACGTCGGCCAGCTCTTCGGAGATCTGCTCCAGGGCCGGGGCGATCTGCTTACAGGGGCCGCACCACTCGGCCCAGAAGTCGACCAGCACGGGCTTGCTGGCCTTCAGGACGTCGGCTTCGAAGGTGGCGTCGGTCACCGCAACGGTGCTCATGGCTTGCTCCAGTCTGGCGTCACGCGGCCGAGATCGGCGCGGAGGACGCGATAAGATCAAAATGCCCGGATTCGTTCCGGTCGCTTGTGGAAGATGTAGGGCGACATTGACCGTCCGGCAACGGGATCAGGTCAGCCGCGCCAGCGCCTGGGCCATCACCTTTTCTGGAACCGGCATCAGTTTGGGGCCGTCCGTCCAGACCAGGGCGGCCTCGACGGTGCGTCCCGGGAACACCTCGCGCAGCACGGCGGCATAGACCGCCATCTGAGCCAGATAGGCCGGATCGGCGTCCTCGATCTGGTCGGGCGAGGGGCGGTTGGTCTTGTAATCGACGACCAGCACCCGGCCTTCGTCGACCACCAGCCGGTCGACGCGGCCCGAGACAGCCAGGCCCTTGGGCAAATGCGCGCTGGTCCCGGCCAGGGCGACCTCGGCGCGCGAGCCGGGGCCGAACACGGCCGCGAAACGGGCGTCGTCCAGCACGCCGAAGGCGGCGGCGGCCATCTCTTCACGCTGCTCGTCGGTCAGGTCGCGTTCGGCGGCCAGCAGGCGGCCGGCGGCGGTCGCTCGTTGGTCCAGCGCCACATCCGGCAGCAGCTGCAGCAGCTTGTGGACGATCTCGCCGCGGCGATAGCGGCCCAGGCCGGAGA
>JAEXJH010000717.1 GCA_023445955.1 Pseudomonadota bacterium | reverse complement strand
CGCGCCGGGCGTCGAGACCGCTGTCCGTGCGCTGAACGAAGTGCAGGCCGACGACCTGATCCTGGACGCCGGCCCGGAAAGCGCCAAGCGCCTGCTGGCCGCCATGGACGACAGCAAGACCCTGATCTGGAACGGCCCGCTGGGCGTTTTCGAAGTGCCGCCGTTCGACGAAGCGACCGTTTCGGCGGCAAAACACGCCGCGCAACTCGCGAAATCGGGTAAGATCGTGGCCGTGGCCGGCGGCGGTGATACGGTGGCGGCCCTGAACCACGCGGGTGTTTCGGCGGACATGACGTTCGTCTCGACCGCCGGCGGCGCGTTCCTGGAATGGATGGAAGGCAAGACGCTTCCGGGCGTCGCGGCCCTCGAATCCTGAGATGTTACGGTTGGCGCGGGTCGTGCAGGCCCGCGCCGAACTGACCATAGACTGTTCTGATTACTGACGACCCGGGCAGAGAGCGCAAAAGCGTCACGGCCTCAAAAACAAGAAACGACCCAACCACTTAACGCTTGCAGGAGAGAACTACGTGGCTCGCATCACGCTGCGCCAGCTGTTGGACCATGCCGCCGAGCATGAGTACGGCTTGCCCGCCTTCAATATCAACAACATGGAACAGGGCCTGGCGATCATGGAGGCGGCGGAAGCCGTCAACTCGCCGGTCATCATCCAGGCTTCGCGCGGGGCGCGGAACTACGCCAACGACATCATGCTGGCCAAGATGATCGACGCGCTGGTCGACATCTATCCGCACATCCCGGTCTGCATGCACCAGGATCACGGCAACGGCCCGGCGACCTGCGCCACGGCGATCCAGTACGGCTTCACCTCGGTGATGATGGACGGCTCGCTGATGGAAGACGCCAAGACCCCGGCGACCTACGAGTACAATGTCGAGGTCACCAAGAAGGTGGTCCAGATGGCCCACAGCTGCGGCGTCTCGGTCGAGGGCGAACTGGGCGTGCTGGGCTCGCTGGAGACCGGCATGGGCGAGGCCGAAGATGGCCACGGCTTCGAAGGCAAGCTGAGCCACGACGAGCTGCTGACCGATCCCGACCAGGCGGTCGACTTCGTGCAGTCCACGGGCGTCGACGCCCTGGCCATCGCCATGGGCACCAGCCACGGCGCCTACAAGTTCACGCGCAAGCCGGACGGCGACGTCCTGGCCATGAACGTGATCGAGGAAATCCACCGCCGCCTGCCCAACACCCACTTGGTGATGCACGGCTCCTCGTCGGTCCCGCAGGACCTGCAGGACATCATCAACCAGTACGGCGGCGAGATGCCCCAGACCTGGGGCGTGCCGGTCGAAGAGATCCAGCGCGGCATCAAGCACGGCGTGCGCAAGATCAATGTCGACACCGACAACCGCATGGCCATCACCGGCGCGATCCGCAAGATCCTGGTCGAGAAGCCGCACGAGTTCGACCCGCGCGCCTATCTCAAGCCCGCCAAGGAAGCCATGCGCAAGGTCTGCCAGGCCCGCTTCGTCGAGTTCGGCTCGGCCGGCCACGCCGACAAGATCAAGGCGTTCTCGACTGCGACCATGGCCAAGCGCTACAGCGCTGGCGAGCTGGACGCCAAGTTCGGCGCCGGCGCGGCCAAGGCCGCCGCCGAATAGGACTTCGGTCTTCGGAAAAAGGGCCCCTCGGAACGCTCCGGGGGGCCTTTTGCGTTTATGGCGCAGGTCTATAGTCGGCGCTTCGCTGCGCGCGCGGGGACGATGTCAGAAGCTTCCGTTCGTCCTCTCGCCCTGGTCACCGGCGCGTCCTCCGGCATCGGCGAAGCCTTCGCCCGCGCTCTCGCCGCCCGGGGCTGTGATTTGGCTCTCAGCGCCCGCCGGGTCGACAAGCTGGAGGCCCTCGCCGCCGAGCTGTCCGCCCAGCATGGGATCGAGGCCTTCGCGGTCCCGGCCGACCTGGCCGTGCTCGACGCTCACGAGGCCCTGCTGCAGGCCATCGCCGCACGCGGCCGGCATGTCGACATCCTGATCAACAACGCCGGCTTCTCGATCCCCCAGAGCTTCGCCGACGTGCCCTGGAGCCGGCAGAGCAGCTTTCTGATGACCCTGGTGGTCAATGCCTGCGGCCTGGCCCACGGGGTGATCCCCGGCATGGTCGCGCGCGGCCAGGGACGGATCATCAATGTCGCCTCGGTGGCCGGCTACGCGCCCGGCGTGGCGGGCCACAGCCTGTATCCCGGGGCCAAGAGCCTGATGATCAAGATCTCCCAGGCCCTGGACGCCGAGTACCGCGCCAAGGGGCTGAAGATCACCGCCGCCTGCCCAGGCTCCACGCTCACCGGCTTCACCGCCGCCAACGGCACCGACCATCTGACGGCCGATGGGCCGCGTCCCTTCGTCCAGACGCCCGAGCAGGTGGTCGAAGCCAGCCTGAACGCCAACGACGCCGGCCGCGTGGTGGTCGTCACCGGCTGGTGGAACGTCGCCGCCGTCGCCCTGATGCGCCTGCTGCCCGAAGGCCTGGTCCGCGCGCTCTTGATGCGCGGCTCGGCCAAGTATCACCTCGCCGCCGACTGACGGAGCCGACGTCATGGCCAACCACTTCGACATCGTCATCATCGGTTCGGGCGCCGGCGGAGCGACCCTGGCCCAGCGACTGGCCCCGACGGGCAAGTCGATCCTGATCCTGGAACGCGGCGAGCACCTGCCGCGCGAGGCCGAGAACTGGAGCCCCAAGGCGGTCTTCATTCAGCGCCGCTATCGCACCCAGGAGCGCTGGTTCGACAAGCACGGCCACCCGTTCACGCCCAACACCCACTACTGGGTCGGCGGCAACACCACCTTCTACGGCGCGGCCCTGATGCGGATGCGCGGGCGCGACTTCACCGACGTCCAGCACGCCGGCGGCGTCTCGCCCGCCTGGCCGATCAGCCTGACGGATCTCGCGCCCTACTACACCGAGGCTGAAAAGCTGTGGCAGGTGCACGGTACGCGCGGCGAGGACCCGACCGAGAACGGCGACGAGCCGCCCTATTTCTATCCCGCCGTCAAGCACGACGCGGGCGTGGCGGCGCTGAAGGGCCACTGGGAGACCCAAGGCTGGCGACCGTTCTCGCTGCCGCTGGGGGTCAAGCTGGACCAGGACCACCCCGTCACCTCGACCTGCATCAAGTGCAAGACCTGCGGCGGCTATCCCTGCCTGCTCCGCGCCAAGTGCGACGCCCGCACCCTGGCGATCGAGCCCCTGCTGGACCTGCCCAACGTCACCCTGCTGCCCGGCCGCAAGGTCCTGCGGCTGGAGACCGACGGAAGCGGCAAGACCGTCACCGACATCGTCTGCCAGACCGAGCACGGCGAGGAGCGCTGGCGCGGCGACATCGTGGTGCTGGCGGCGGGCGCGGCCAATACGGCGGTGGTCCTGCTGGCCTCGGCCAACGCCGCCCATCCGAACGGCCTGGCCAACGGCTCCGACCAGGTCGGCCGCAACTACATGTTCCACAACTCGTCGGCCATGGTCAGCGTCACCGCCGCCCACCAGGCGGTGACCTTCCCCAAGACCCTGGCGGTCAACGACTTCTATTACGGCGATCCCAAGGGCGGCTACGACCTGCCGATGGGGCACATCCAGCTCTTGGAATACATGTCCGGCCAGACCCTGGAGGGCCAGGTCGAGGACTGGCTGCCGCCGGCCCTGGTGCCCGACGCGCTGTCGGGCGCGGCGGCCGAGCGGATGCTGTCGATGCTGGTCATTTCCGAGGACCTGCCCTCGCCCGACAACCGCGTGCGGGTCGACGGCAACGGCAAGATCTCGCTGGACTACACCTTCTCCAACCTCGAGGGCCACGACCGGCTGGTGAAGATCCTCAAGGCCTCGCTGGACGGCTTCGTCGACCACGCCCATCCGATCTCGCAGCATCACTTCCAGGTCGACTCGCTGCTGCCGCTGTACGGCACGGCCCACCAGTGCGGCACGACGCGGTTCGGGATCGATCCCAAGAGCTCGGTGCTGGACCGCGACTGCAAGGCCCACGAGCTGGACAATCTCTATGTGGTCGACACCAGCTTCTTCGTCTCGGCCAATGCGGTGAACCCCACCCTGACCACGGTGGCCAACGCCATGCGGGTCGGCGACCATCTGATCGATCGATTGGGCGCGAGCGTTCCGGCGGCGTGAGGCCTATTCTGCTAGCGCCAGAAAGCGGCGGCGACGGGCGAGCAGCTTCACCGCGCCAGCCCCGGCCGCGCCGCTGAGCAGCATGGCCAAGGTGAACCAGGGTCCCACGAACGCGTACGTCCCCTGCCAGCAGTGCAAGCCGTCGACCGCCGCCGCTACGCCCCCACAAAACAGGCCGCAGGCGAAACCGGTGATGGCGGGTTGCTCCAGATCCACGTCGCGCAGCCCGGCCACGGTCAGGGCCAGGATCGGGGCGGCGATGACCAGGATGTTGCCGAGACACACCGCGGCGTTCGGCCAATAGAGTGTCGCCAGTGCGCCGGCCGTCATGCTCGACGCCTGAACGCCGCCGGCGATCAGCATGGCGCCGGCCAGGGCGCCCGCGCCCGCCAGGGCCACGAGCCCCGTGGTCCGGCAGCGCGCGATCCAGGTTGCAGCGACCAGGGCCAGCACCGCCACGGCGGCGGGATAGCCGGCCTTGATCCAGAAGAACGGGTGGACGACGGCGACGGACAGGTCTGGACGCAGGTCCAGCCAGCCCAGGATCATCAACACGCCCGCGAGCGCGCCGGCGGCGGCGACCTCGGCCAGGCGCCATGGCAGGGTGGCGGCCGACCAGATGGGCGCGCCCGCTCCCGCTCCGCTGATGGGAGCGACGGTGTCGTCGATCGTCACGCGCCTCTCCCCACAGAGCCGTATGGCGGTTGCCAGCGATGCCTATCGCGTCTCATTCGCGAAAGGCGGCGGCACTTCAGTGGCGGAACGACGGTTTGTCAATCGACCGGAAGGCGACGACACGAAACTTGATCGTCGCTAGTTCTGGGGACAGCCGGCTGCCTACCAGCGCAGCGCCCAGCGCCCGATCACCGCGCCCAGGGCCGCCAGGGCCAGCACGCCGAGGCTGTACCAGAGCGCCACGAAGGTGAAGGTGTTCTCGGCGCAGTGCAGGCCATAGACCGTCGCCGCCACTCCGCCGGAAAACAGGCCGGTGGCCAGACCCGCTAGGACAGGCCGGGTCGGAGCCATGCCGCGCACCACCCACAGGCCCAGGCCCAGCATCGGCAGGCCCAGCATCAGGATATTGCGGCTGCAGACGTGCCAGGAATGGCCGCGCAGCATGTGCAGGGCCATCTGGATATCGGGGCTCATCAGCGCCTGGACCACGCCGGCGACGCAGAAGGCCCCCAGGACCACCAGGCCCAGGATCCAGCCGCGCCGGCCCGAGCCGGTCGGCCGCGCCAGGCGCTCAATGGCCAGGTAGCCGGCTAGGCCCAGCAGGCCCGTATAGAGCGCCTTCATCCAGAACATGCCGCCGCGCATGGCCGGCATCAGGTCGTGGCGGGTGTGCAGCCAGTTCAGCACCAGCACCAGGGCCGCCAGCGCCCCCAGGCCGGCGACCATGGCCAGGCGCTTGGGCGGCGCGCGGGAGATCTCCGCGTCCGAAGCCAGGGCGTCGATCAGATCATCCGTCTGCACGGCGCATCCTTTCGGCCAGGGCCTTCAGCGCTCGGTGCAGGGCGACCTTGGCCGCCCCTTCCGACATGCCGGCCTTCGCCCCGGCCTCGGCCAGGGACAGGCCCGTCAGCTTGACGTCGGACACCAGGGTCCGCTGCTTGTCGGGCAGGGTCGCCAGGGCGCGATCCAGCTCCAGGCCCACGCCCGGCTCGGGCTCGTCAGCGGCCAGGAACTCGATGTGGTCCTCGATCGGCAGGGTCTGGCGGACCTTCCGCCGCCGCCAGTGGTCGATCAGCTTATAGCGCGCCACCGCATGCGCCCAGGCGGTGAACGACTGGGACGAGTCCCAGGTCGACCGCTTGAGATGCACCGCCAGCAGCGTCTCCTGCACAAGATCCTCCACATCGCCGGGCGCGCCGGACATCCGCCGCGCGAAATAGGCGCGAAGCCGGACGCCGAGAACGGCCAGACACTCGCGATAGGCGGCGGCGTCGCCGTCCATCCCGCGTAGCATCAGCGCCTTCAAACGGGTCTCGGTATCCGTCACGCCTGCCCCTATTCGCGCGCGAGGGCGGGATGGTTACACGGTGTCGCGCCAGCTCGAAAAGCACCCCTCCGAAATTTTGTTCGCCGACCGATGTAACCTTCGTGACGCGCCCCTCGTATCTCCCTTCGACCGGGCGACGAAATGTCGCTCCGTCGAGAAACGCCCCTACGAACGACACCAAGGAGAAACCCCATGAACCGCACCGCCACCACCGCCGCCCTGGCCGCCGTCCTCGCCCTGTCGGCCGGCGTCTCGATGGCCTCCGCCGCTGACGACCACATGAAGACCGGCGCCAAGCCCGCCATGGAAAAGTGCTACGGCGTGGCCAAGGCCGGCGAAAACGACTGCAAGGCGGGCGCGGGCACCTCGTGCGCCGGCACCTCGAAGACCGACTACCAAGGCGACGCCTGGAAGCACGTGGCCAAGGGCACGTGCGTCACGATGAAGACCCCGAACGGCATGGGCTCGCTGACGCCGAAGATGTAAGCGCCCCTCGAAGCTGTCATCCCGGCTGCGGCCGGGATGACAGGTTTTGGACTGCGAAGATGACCCCCACCGCCGGCCTCGGCCTCAAATCCCAGCACTATGCCGACGCCCTCGCGTGCGACGCGGCGGGCCTGTGGTTCGAGGTTCATCCCGAAAACTACATGTCGGCTGGCGGGCCGCGTCTGGCGGCGCTTGAGGCCATCCGCGAACGCCGGCCGCTGTCGCTGCACGGGGTGGGCCTGTCCCTGGCCGCCGACGCCGATCCCGACCGCGAACACTTGGCCGCCCTCAAGCGCCTGGTCGACCGGTTCGAGCCGTTCGTAGTGTCCGAGCATCTGGCCTGGTCGACCCATCGCGGGATGCACCAGCCCGACCTCCTGCCTTTTCCCCGCACCCACGCGGCGCTGGCGCGCATCGCCGACAATATCGGCCGGATGCAGGACGCGCTCGGCCGCCGGGTGCTGATCGAGAACCCGTCGCTCTACCTGCCGCTGACCGGCCACGACCTGGACGAGGTCGATCTCCTGAAGGCCCTGGTCGCCAAGACCGGCTGCGGCCTGCTGGTCGACGTCAACAACGTCTTCGTCAGCGCCAGCAACCTCGGCTACTCGGCCGAGGCCTATCTGGACGCGCTGCCCGCCGAGGCGATCGGCGAGATCCACCTGGCCGGCCACGGCCTGGACGAAGGCGGCTCGGCCCTCCTGATCGACACCCACGGCGCGCCGATCGCCGAGCCGGTCTGGGCGCTGTACCGCCGCCTGATCGACCGCATCGGCCCGCGCCCGACCCTGATCGAGCGCGACGACGACATCCCCGACTTCGCCGTGTTGATGGCCGAGCGCGACCGCGCCGCCGCGATGCTGGAGCCGGTTCATGCCTGAGCTCTTGGACTTCCAGGACGCCTTCGTCGCCGCCCTCGGCGGTGAGCGATCGGCCCTGTCGCCCTGGCTCGCGCCCGACGCGGGCGAGGCCGGGCTGTCGGTCTACCGCAACACCATCGCCAAGGGCTGCGTCGACGCCCTGGCCGCCAATTTCCCCACCGTGCTGTCCTTGGTCGGCGAGGACTGGTTCCGCGCCGCGGCCGCGATGTTCGCCCGCGAGGCCCCGCCGACCGGCGCCGCCCTGCTGGACTATGGCGAGGAGTTCGCCGCCTGGCTCGGCCGGTTCCCGCCGGCCCAGGACACGCCTTATCTCGTCGGCGTCGCCCACCTCGATCGCCTGCGACTCGAGAGCCTGTTCGCCGTTGAAGCGCCGGCCCTGACCGCCGAGGCGCTCGCCGCCCTGGCGCCGGAAGTGCTCGCCGAGACCAGCCTGCGTCTGCACCCCAGCGTCCGCTTCGCCGCCTTCGACGCCAGCCTGCCCAGCCTGTGGGCGGCCGCCTACGAAGGCCGGGAAGACCTGGAGCTTTCGGAAACGCCCGAGACGCTTCTCTTCATCCGCGCCGCCCGCCGCGTGATCGGCGAGGCCGAGACCGAGTTCCTGCGCGCCTGCCGCGACGGTCAGACCCTGACCCAGGCCGCCGAGCGCGCGGGCGACGATGTCGCTTCAATCTTCGCCCGCCTTATCGCCGACGGCGCCTTCATGGAAATCAGCCGATGACCGCTCTTACGCTCCGCACGCCCTTCGACGCGTTCGCCAATCTCGCCCGCAAGGTGCTGACCGAGGACGTCCTGGCCCTGGTCACTCGCTTCGGCGTGGCGGCGATCTTCTTCCAGTCGGGCCGCACCAAGGTCGACGACCTGCTGCACATCAAGGACAGCACCTATTCGCTGTTCGAGACCGAGTACCACGTGCCCCTGCTGCCGCCGGACGTGGCGGCGCACGCGGCGACCTATTCGGAGCACCTGTTCTCGATCCTGCTGGTGCTGGGCCTGTTCACCCGGCTCTCGGCGCTGGCGTTCCTGGGCATGACGGCGGTGATCGAGATCTTCGTCTATCCCGACGCCTGGCCGACCCACCTGTCGTGGGCGGGCCTGCTGCTGTTCCTGATCGCGCGCGGCGGCGGGAAGTTCAGCCTGGACCGGGTCTTCAAGATTCCCTGAGCGCCTCCAACTCCGCTCTCCCCGGCAAAAGCCGGGGTCCAGATCGTAGGGC
>JAEXJH010000716.1 GCA_023445955.1 Pseudomonadota bacterium | reverse complement strand
CGACGGAGGCGCGCGCCGTCGATCACACCGTGGCCCAGATCGCGCAGGCCCATCAGGGGCGCTACAGCGTCGACCTGCATCTGAGCGCGGACCCCACCGCCTCGGCGAGTTTCGCGCAGGCCCATGTCCGGCGGCTGGAAGCGTTGCGGCGCGGACGGGCGGCGGTCGAACGCCAGAACGACGGGACCTGGATCATCGGCGCCGACCATGTCGAGCAGGCGGCCGCCTATGAAAAACGGCAGGCGCAAACCGCCCCCGTCGTGGTCACGACCCTCAGCGGTCAACCGATCGAGCAGCAGGTGGGCGCGGCCGGCGCCACCTGGCTTGACCGCGAACTGGTCAGTGACGCGCCCGAGCCCTTGCGGGACGCGGGCTTTGGAGCCGAAGCTCGTCGCGCTCTGGCGCTGCGCCGCCAATGGCTGATCGACCAAGGCCTGGCCCGCCAGGAACAGGACCAATTCATCTACCGCGCCGGCCTGCTGACCCAGCTCCAGCGGCGCGACCTGGTCGCCGCCGCCGAGGGCCTGGCGCGCGAGACGGGGCTGGCGTTTTCCGAGGCGCGGCCCGGCCAACGGATCGAGGGCGTCCTGCGCCGCCGCGTGGATCTGGCCAGCGGGCGGTTCGCCATGATCGAGCGCAGTCGGGATTTCACGCTGGTGCCTTGGAAGCCGGTGCTTGAGGGCCACGAGGGGCGACCCGTGTCGGGGGTGCTGCGCGGGGAAGGGGTCAACTGGACGCTCGGGCGCGGGCGTTCCGGGCCATCGGTGTCGTGATGCGCCGCTTGCACCGGCGCGGGGAGTCGCGCAGCAAGGCGCTTGGGTCTTACGGAGCCGGACAAGGAAGGTTCGAGACATGGCCGATCTGACCGCCCGACCTGAGGACTACGGCGCCTTCCTCGACGCCCTGAAGACTCGCGTCCGTTCGGCGCGCCTCAACGCCGCCGTGGCGGTGAACCAGGAACTGATCGGCCTCTATTGGTCGATCGGCCACGACATCGGCGAGCGCGAGCGCCGCGCGGGCTGGGGCGCCAAGATCATCACCCAGCTAGCGGCGGATCTGCAGGCCGCTTTCCCGGAGATGACCGGACTGTCGCCGCGCAATCTGCGCTACATGCGCGATTTCGCGAGCGCCTATCCCGATCCTGAATTTGTGCAGCAGGTTGCTGCCAAATTGCCCTGGGGCCACCACATCGCTCTGCTGGGCGCGCGGGGCGATGACGAGCGGCGGTTCTATGTCCGCCAGGCCGTCGACCAGGGGTGGAGCCGCAATGTCCTCACCCACCAAATCCAGACCGACCTCTATCGTCGTCAGGGGCAGGCCCAGACCAATTTCGACGCCACCTTGCCCGCGCCGCAATCGGAGCTGGCCAAGGCGCTGATCAAGGATCCCTACGCCTTCGACTTCCTGGCCATGACGCCGGACATGCAGGAACGCGATCTGGAACGCGGTCTGCTGGAGCAGCTGCGCCAACTGATCCTGGAGTTGGGCAAGGGCTTCGCCTTCGTGGGCAGTCAGTATCCGCTGGAGGTCGGCGATCAGGATTATCGGCTGGACCTGCTCTTTTATCACCTGCGCCTGCGCTGTTTCGTGGTGATCGAGCTGAAGGTCGAGGCCTTCAAGCCCGAGTTCGCGGGCAAGATGAATTTCTATCTTTCGGCCGTGGACGACCAGCTGCGCCACGCGACCGACCAGCCGTCGATCGGCATCATCCTGTGCCAGACGCGCAATGAGACGATCGTCGAGTACGCCCTGCGCGACAGCGCCAAGCCGATGGGCGTGGCGACCTATACCGTTTCGACGGCGCTCCCCGCGCCGCTGGAGGACGCCCTCCCGACGCTCGATGACCTGTCGCGCCAGCTCCCGGCCGCGATGCGCCTGGTGCATCTGCGCATCGAGATCGAAAAGGAACTGCGCCGCATCCTCGGCGGTGGCGCACGACCGCTGTCGATCGTCGCGATGCTGAACGAGATCGGCGAGGCCGACCTGCCCCCCGAAGACCGGCGCGCGATCTCCGAGGTTCTGGGCATGATGAACCGGGCCGCCCACGGCATCGACATCGAAGAGGGCAAGGTCGACGACGCCCAGGCAGCGGCCGAGGCCTTCCTGACGCGGCTCCGGGTGCTGTCTTCTCGCGACTAGGGGCGCCTTGGTCGCCGACGTCGTTGATTTGCGATCCGAGCCCTTGCGCGAATCCTGCCAAGCCGCGCAAACGCATGGAAGGCCGAGCGTGGGGGCGTCGTCGGCTTCAAGGAAGGTGTCATGACGACTTCGCGCACCGAAGGCGTGGCCAATGCCCGCAAGCTCTTGCGAACCTTCGCCAGCGCCCCGGATGCGCGCCGACGCGCCCAGGAATTCCATCAGGCGCTGGCTCGCATTTCCAATCTGACGACCGCCGAGCGGACGGATGTCGCGGCGCTGGCCGAGTGGTTGCGCGAGCACCCATCGGTTGGCCAACTGAAGACGCGGTGCGAAGGTCTCCTGGCGCGCTTCAACTAGCTAGGGCAAAGCATGCGTAGCTTGCCTGCGTTCGGAAAATGCAGCTTCCAGCGAACGGCGTCTTGAAGGCGTCGCCGGGGCGGATCACCGTGCGGCGTCGGATTCCCCGACCGGAGACTGATCGATGCGCCGCTCTCTAGCCCTGGCCGCCGCCGCCCTGCTCACCCTGGCGGTGTCCAGCCCCTCATTCGCCGCCTCGTGCCGCGACGCCAAGGGCAAGTTCATCAAGTGCCCCGCCGCCAGCGCTCCGGCCAAGCCGGTCAAGTGCAAGGACGCCAAGGGCAAGTTCGCCAAGTGCGGCACGCCGGGCGCCAAGCCGATCCCGTAGAACGCAGGGCGTTAGCCGCGCGCAGCTAGCCCAGCGCGCGGTTGAGCTCCAGGGCCAGACGGACGCCGGCTTTCTTCAGCTGGAGGGCGACGGCGGCCTGGGCGGATTGGTCGTAGCCAGCAGGCAGGGGAAGCGGCGCGGTGTCGCTGGCGCAGCCCGGCTTGGAGCCGATCGTGTAGACGGTGGACTGGGCCAGGGCGAAGCTCTCCATGGCCCAGGTCTTGGCGTCGCCCTTTTCCCAGGCCTTGCGCTCGGCCGGCGTGATCTGGGAGGCGAGCTTGGCCGCCAGTTTTTCGGGATCGGCCTCAATGGCCTCGACGGCGACGGTGTCCCAATAGCTGTGCAGGTTGGTTGTGCGCGGCCCGCCAAGCGAGAGCGGCACGCAGTTGCCGCCGCGATCCTGGTTGTCGGCCGCGTGCAGCGGCTGGTGCAGATCGCCAACGAAATGCAGCACGAACTTGAAGGCCAGCAGGCGTTCAGCCGCATCGGTCTTGGGGTCGGCCAGTTCGGCCTCGAAGGCGTTCAGGCGACCGACCACGCAGTCCTTCTCAGGGCCGGCGCTGGCTGGTGTGGCGCTGGCGGGAAAGCCAAAGCAGGCACCGGCCAAGTC
>JAEXJH010000715.1 GCA_023445955.1 Pseudomonadota bacterium | reverse complement strand
ATCGTCGGGGTCGAGACGGATGTAGCCGATCGACTTGGTCCGCGCCCGTCCGGGGGCTAATGGGGACCCGAGCTGAAATACGCTCACGCCTCCCATCCTCACGGGCAAGAACAACCTGGCGGAGCGGGCTCGCGAGCCGAAACACAACAAACCATAACGGTCTCCGGGTTCGCCCGGCCGCTCCGTCGCCTCCCCATCCACTCGCAGCCATCCGGGCGCGAGGCAGATCAAGCATGTCCCTGGGACCGACCTCTAGGGCCACTTCACGGCCGGCGGCATCGAGCTGAGGATCGACTCGACATTGCCGCCGGTCTTGAGCCCGAACATCGTGCCGCGGTCGTAAAGCAGGTTGAACTCGACATAGCGGCCGCGCTGGATCAGCTGCTGCTCGCGCTCGTCGGCCGTCCAGGCCTCGCCCATCCGGCGGCGGACCAGGGTCGGGTAGATCTCCAGGAACGCCCGCCCGACATCCTGGGTGAAGGCGAAGTCCCGGTCCCAGTCGCCGCTGTCGTGATGGTCGTAGAAGATGCCGCCGATGCCGCGCGGTTCGTTGCGGTGGGGCAGGAAGAAGTACTCGTCGCACCAAGCCTTGTACTTGGCGTGCCAGTCCGGATCGTACTTATCGCAGGCGCGCTGGTAGGCGGCGTGGAAGTCGATGGCGTCCGGGAAGTCCTGTCGGCGCTGGTAGCCGAGCAGGGGAGTCAGGTCGCCGCCGCCGCCGAACCAGCTCGTGGTGGTGGCGATGAAGCGGGTGTTCATGTGCACGGCCGGCACGCGCGGATTGGTCATGTGGGCGATCAGGCTGATCCCGGTGGCGAAGAACCGGGGATCCTCGGCCGCGCCGGGCATGTTTTTCGCCATCTCGGGCGTGAAGGCGCCGTGCACCGTCGAGACGTGGACGCCGACCTTCTCGAACAGGCGGCCGTGCATCATGCCCATGACGCCGCCGCCGCCGGCAGGGCGGTCCCAGGGCTTCTTCTCGAAGCGACCGGGCGCGCCGGGATAGAGGTCGGCCGGAGCCTCGTCTTCCAGGCGTTCGAACTCCGCGCAGATCTGGTCGCGCAGGTTTTCGAACCAGGCGCGGGCCTTGGCTTTCTTGTCGTCGAGGGAGAGGTCGGTGCTCATGCCGTCCGATTAAGCCGCTCGGCGTCCGTGTGCAAATCCAAGGGTGGTATTCGACAAGAACGAGGGCGCCACCCCATATAGGTCAAGGTTTCGTACTGCTCCGGAGTTCGCCATGCCCGTCGCCAAATCCGCTTCGACCACCTGGATCGCCTCGGGCGTCCGCACGCCCTTCGCCAAGGTCGACGGGCCGCTGGCCTCGTATGACGCGATCGAACTGTCGGTCCCTGTCGTCAAGGCGATGCTGGCCAAGGGCGCACGCCCGGACTTCGCGGTCTGGGGCACGGTGATCCCGAACCTGACCTGGAGCAACATCGCCCGCGAGGTGTTGCTGGACGCCGGCGGCGACCCGACCATCCCGGCCTTCTCGACGATCATGGCCTGCTCGACCAGCATGATCGGCGCGATCGAGGCGGCCGGCATGATCGACGGGCGGGGCCGCGACCTTGCCCTGGTCGGCGGCGTCGAGAGCATGAGCCGGGTGCAGATCGGCCTGTCGGTCGCCCTCTCGGATTGGATCCGCAAGTTCCAGGGCGCCAAGACCGGCCAGCAGCGCCTGGCGGCCGTGGGCGCGTTGAACCTGAAGGACGTCAAGCTCTTCATCCCCAAGGTCGCCAACCGCACGACCGGCCTCTCCATGGGCGAGCACACCGAAATCACCGCCAAGGAATGGGGCCTGACCCGCGCCGACCAGGACGCCCTCGCCTTCGCCAGCCACCAGGGCGCGGTGAAGGGCTGGGAGCAGGGCTTTTTCGACGACTTGGTCATCCCCATCGGCGGCGCCAAGCGCGACACCATCCCGCGCAAGGACTCGACGCTGGAGAAGCTGGCCAAGCTGGGCCCCGCCTTCGACAAGACCAGCGGCAAGGGCACGCTGACGGCCGGCAACTCCTCGCCGCTGACCGACGGCGCCGCCGCCATCTGGGTCGGCTCCGAGGCCGGCATGAGCCGTCTGCCGGGCGAGACGCCGAAGGTGAAGATCGTCGACTACGAGGTCACCTCGATCGACCTGCGGAACGAGGGCCTGCTGATGGCGCCCGCCTATGGCGTGCCGCGCATGCTGGCCCGCAACGGCATGACCTATGCCGATGTCGGCCTGTGGGAGATCCACGAGGCCTTCGCCGCCCAGGTGCTGTCGCACATCGCCGCCTGGGAGAGCGCCAAGTTCCTGAGTGAGAAGGCCGGCGTGAACACGCCGATGGGGGAATTCCCCCGCGACCGCATGAACCCGTTCGGCGGCTCGCTGGCCCTGGGTCACCCGTTCGGGGCGACGGGCGCGCGGATCCTCAGCCAGGCGGTGAAGGCGCTGGCCGCCCGTCCCAAGGGCGAGCGCGCCATCGTCAGCATCTGCGCCGACGGTGGTCAGGGCACGATGATGCTGCTGGAGTCGGCGTAGCCTTAGGTCAGGGCCGTGAAGATCAGGGCCACGACGGCGACGTCGAAGATGCGGATGGCGACGGACAGCATGCGAAAACCCGTGGGCGATGAATTCACCAACGATTAAGCAAGACTGGCGCCAACCCTTCGGTTCCCCTGCATGGCCCTCTTCTTCGACGCCGCCTGGTACGACGACCGCCTCGCCGAACGCGGGCTGACGCGCAGCGTCCTGGCCGCCGCCGCTGGCTTGAGCGAGGCGGATCTGGCGCTGGCCTTCAAGGACCAGCGCGAGCTTTCGATGCGGGAAGTCTCTGTCTTCGCTGAACTTCTGGGCGCCACGCCGGCCGAGGCGGCATCCCGCGCGGGCGTGCGACCGCCGCCCGCGAGCGGTGCTCAGCGCATCGCAGCGTTGGAAGCGCGGGTAGCGGCGCTCGAAGCCGAGCTGGCCCGCCTGAAGGGCTAGATGTTGGTCTTCTTCAGCAGGCCCGTTGGGGGACGGCGATCGGCGGGACCGGAATATTCCGTCCCGAGATAGGTCGATCTGGCCGTATCGAGCACTTCCTGCCCACCACGCAGGCCGCGTTTCTGTCCGGACTGGCCCATGACGTGCGCGGCGAAGGCGGCGAAGCCTTCCCGGCGCGGCGGGGGTTCCTGACGCGGTGGGGGGGCGTCTTCCTCCACGACAAAGACGACCTCTTCTTCGGTCTCGGGACGCTCGCCGTCGCGCGGCGCCGGCAAAGCGCGGCGCGCGGGACCTGTGCGTCGAAGAGGATCGATCGGGCCGTTCATGCCCGAAACCGTAGAGCCGGGACGGTTAAGAACGGCTGGATCGTCTTGGTTAAGGAAATGGTGTCAGGACTTGTTGGCCAGCTTGGCCAGCTGCTCCTGCATCGCCTCCATCTGGCGTTTCAGGTCGGCCAGGGAGTCGTCGCCGGCCGGGGCGGCGGCGGGCGCGGCCTGGGGCTCGGCCGGCGCGGCGCCGCCGTCTTCCGGACGCACATAGGCGAACGGCGAGAACATCTTCATGGCCCGGTCGAACAGGGCCATGTTCTGGCGGATCTGCTCTTCGTAGACGCCCATGCCGGGGATCTTGCCGGGGGCTAGCCCTGCGAACTGGCCGCGCATGCGCTCCTGCTGCTTGGAGAAGCTCTCCAGCGACATTTCCAGGTACGACGGCAGGAAGGCCTGCATCGAGTTGCCGTAGAAGCCGATCAGCTGGCGCAGGAACTGGATGGGCAGCAGGTTCTGACCGCCGCCGCGGTTCTCTTCCTCGAAGATGATCTGGGTCAGGACCGAGCGGG
>JAEXJH010000714.1 GCA_023445955.1 Pseudomonadota bacterium | reverse complement strand
GGCGGTCGGGCCAGGAAGGCCGGGATGTCGTTGCCGAAGCCGACCACGCGGCGGTCGTCGTCGTCACGGTCGCGGACCGGCTGGACGCCGCGCACCGGGCGCTCGGGACGTTCCGGGCGCTCGCTGCGTTCCGGACGTTCGGTACGGGCGGGACGCTCGGCTTCCACTGGCGCGACGGCCTTCGGTTCGCGGGGCTCGCGTTCGCGGCGCGGCTTGCGCTCGCGGGCGGGACGTTCCTCGACGACGACGGCTTCCGGCGCTTCGATCGCCGCCACGGCCTCGACCGGCGCTTCGGCGGCGGCTTCCTCGGTGCGACGGCCACGGCTGCGCGGCGACGGACGCTCGCCACGATCGCCGCGATCGCGGTCACGGCCGCCGCGCTTGCGATCGCGGTCGCCTTCGCGCTTAACCGTCACGGCGTTCGAGTAGTCGAGCTCGAGCTTCTCTTCGTCCGGGGTCGAGCCGATCAGCTTGATGACCTTGTCGAAACCCTTGTCGTCGGCCGGGGTGACCAGCATGTAGGTCACGCCCGTGCGGCCGGCGCGGCCGGTGCGGCCGATGCGGTGGACGTAGTCGTCGGCGTGGTGCGGAACGTCGTAGTTGAAGACGTGGCTGACGGCCGGAATGTCCAGGCCGCGCGCGGCGACGTCCGAGGCCACCAGGATCTTCAGCGCGCCCGAGCGGAAGTCCGCCAGGGTCTTCATACGCTGGCTCTGGTCCAGGTCGCCGTGGATCGGGGCGGCGTCGAAGCCGTGAACCCGCAGCGACTTGGCGACGATGTCGACTTCGGTCTTGCGGTTGCAGAACACGATGCCGGTCTCGATGCCGGCCTTCTCGACCAGCGCGCGCAGCGCCAGGCGCTTGGCCTTCGGGTCGGAAGTCGGGACCTTGACCATCAGCTGGGTGATGTTGGCGTTGGTCGTGGCGGGCTTGGCCACCTCGATCCGCACCGGATCCTTCAGGAACTGCTTGGTCAGGCGCGTGATTTCCGGCGGCATGGTCGCCGAGAAGAACAGCGTCTGCTTCTTGGGCGGCGTCATCTTGAAGATGCGCTCGATGTCGGGGATGAAGCCCATGTCCAGCATGCGGTCGGCTTCGTCGACGACTAGGAACTGCACGCCGGTCATCAAGAGCTTGCCGCGCTCGAAGTGGTCGAGCAGGCGGCCGGGCGTGGCGATCAGCACGTCGACGCCGCGGTCCAGCTTCTTTTCCTGGTCGCCGAACGACACGCCGCCGATCAGCAGCGCCCACGAGAGCTTGGTGCCCTTGGCGTACTTCTCGAAGCTGGCGGCCACCTGGTCGGCCAGTTCGCGGGTCGGGGCGATGACCAGGGCGCGCGGCATGCGGGCCTTGGCGCGGCCCGACTGCAGCCGGTCGATCAGCGGAAGGGTGAAGGCGGCGGTCTTGCCGGTGCCCGTCTGGGCGATGCCGAGCACATCCTGGCCCGCGAGGGCGACGGGGATGGCCTGGGCCTGAATCGGGGTCGCAGTGGTATAGCCGGTGTCGGCGACCGCCTGCAGGGTCGTGGGCGAAAGCCCGAGGTCGGAAAATTCGGTCATTTACACGCTGGTCTGAAACCCGGAGCCGCCCGTGCTTGGGCGAGCGGGCAGCGCGGATTCGCCAGACCTGCTCCGAAGTTGGGGATAAATAGGCCGAAAGCCGGCAAAGTCAATCGCCACAAGGCGATAGGGGGTATTCGGACCATGGACGACAACGGCTGGAAACGCTCGGCCAAGGCCTGGATCGCCGACATGGGCGAGGCGGGCGACTACGGTCGGCAATACGTGCTGGACGCGCCGATGATCGAGCGCCTGCGCCGGCTGAGCGCCGGCCGCGCGCTGGATGTCGGCTGCGGGGAAGGGCGGTTCTGCCGGATCCTGCGCGCCGAGAGCTTCGATCCCGTGGGCCTGGACCCGACCGTAGAGCTGCTGGACGCGGCGCGGGCCAAGGATCCGGACGGGACCTATGTCGAAGGCCTCGCCGAGGCGCTGGCGTTCGAGGATGAAAGCTTCGACCTGGTCGTCAGCTGCCTGTCGTTGATCGACATCCCCGCCGCCGACCAGGCCATCGCCGAGATGGTCCGGGTGCTGAAGCCGGGCGGGATCCTGCTGGTCGCCAACCTGACCAGCTTCACGACCGCCCGCGCCAGCGGCGGCTGGCAGCGCAACCTGCTGGGCCAGCGCACCCACTTCGCCATCGATCGATACCTGGAGCCTCGCGCCAGCTGGGACGAGTGGCGCGGCATCCGGGTCGTCAACTGGCACCGGCCGTTGCGGGACTACATGCAGTGGTTCCTGGGCGCGGGCCTCGTCCTGACCCACTTCGACGAGCCCGAACCCCACGGTGGGCCGCCCGACCGTGCTGACAGCTATCGGCGCGCGCCCTGGTACGTGATCATGGAGTGGCGCAAGTCCTGAGGCCGCTCTATATCCGCCAGCACATGACGATCGACCACGACTCCCGCCTTCGGCGCCTTCGTTTCCGCGCCTGGCATCGCGGCTTCCGGGAAGCGGACCTTATTCTGGGCCCGTTCGCGGACATCCATGGCCCGAACCTGACGCCTGAGCAGTTCGACACCCTGGAAACCCTGCTGGAACAGCCCGATCGCGAGATCTACGCCTGGATCGTCGGCCAGGAGCCCACGCCGGACAGGTTCGAGACCGACGTCCTGGCGATGATCCGCGCGTTCAGGTTCGAGGCGCACGCTTCGCGCCCGGCTGGGGACGGCGCTTAACGGCATGAGCTACGACGCCAAACAGATCGCCAAGGTCGCCGGCGGCCTGACTCTCGCCGGCGCGCCGGAAGGCTTCGACGCGCTGGTGATGGCCGACATCGCCCGGGCGCGCGGCGGCCTGACGGCCTTCGTGGCCCGCGACACCGCCCGCGCCGGCGCCTTCGTCGACGCCCTGAAGTTCTTCGCCCCCGAGATCGAGGCGGTGCTGCTGCCCTCGTGGGACTGCCTGCCGTACGACCGCATCGGCCCGTCCTCGGGCGTCTCGGCCACGCGGATGGCGACCCTGTCGCGGCTGGCCCGGGGCCTGGGCGACAAGAAGGCGGCCATCCTGGTCATCGCCGCGCCGGCCTTGCTGCAGCGCGTGCCGACCAAGGACGTGCTGCTGCGCGCCAGCTATTCGGCCAAGGTCGGCAATGTCGTCGATATCAAGGACCTGGAGCGCTATTTCGCCGTCAACGGCTATGCCCGCGCCTCCACCGTCTCCGAGCGCGGCGAGTTCGCGATCCGCGGCGGCGTCATCGACGTCTATCCGCCGGCCGCCGAGGAGCCGGTGCGTCTGGACCTGTTCGGCGACACGCTGGAAAGCATCCGCGCCTTCGATCCCGAGACCCAGCGCTCGACCAAGCAGCTGAAGGAGATTGATCTCCTGCCGGTCAGCGAGGCCCTGCTGGACGCCGAGGGCATTTCGCGGTTCCGGAAAGGCTATGTCGCCGAGTTCGGCGCGCCGGGCGATGACCCGCTGTACGCCGCCGTGTCCGAAGGCGGCCGCCGCGCCGGCCTGGAGCACTGGCTGCCGCTGTTCTACGAGCGGATGGCGACCCTGTTCGACTATCTGCCGGACGGCTCCCTGATCGGCGTCGACCACCAGGCCGCCGAGGCGCGCGACGAGCGCCTGGCGATGATCCTGGACGCCTACGAGGCCCGCTCGAACGCCGACCGCAAGTCGGCCTATCGCCCGCTGGCGCCCGAGGCCCTGTACCTGACCGCCGCCGAGTGGGATCGCGAGCTTTCCGACCGCACCCACCGCCTGTTCACGCCGTTCCAGCCCCAGGGCCTGGATGTCGTCGACATGGGCGCGAAGCTGGGCCGCGTGTTCGCCGCCGAGCGCGCCCAGGACAGCGTCAATTTGTTCGAGGCCACCGCCGACCACGCCAAGAAACTGGCTGCTGACGGCAAGCGGGTGCTGTTCGCCTCGTGGTCCGAGGGCTCGTCCGAGCGCCTGGGGACCATGCTGGCCGACCATGGCCTGAAGAAGATCCCCTATGCCGGCTACTGGCAGGCGGCCAAGGCCAATGACCCGAAGACCCCGCAGCGCGTCGTGCTGCCGCTGGATCACGGCTTCGAGACCGACAGCCTGGCGGTCATCTCCGAGACCGACATCCTGGGCGACCGCCTGGCGCGCCCGCGCAAGAAGCGCCGCGCCGCCAACTTCCTGGCCGAGGCTTCCGCCCTGACGCCGGGCGATCTGGTCGTCCACATCGACCACGGCATCGGCCGTTACGAGGGACTGAAGACCCTCGACGTCCAGGGCGCGCCGCACGACTGCCTGGACCTGATGTACGGCGGTGAGGCCAAGCTTTACCTGCCGGTCGAGAACATCGACCTCCTGACCCGCTACGGCGCCTCCGACCCGGAAAGCGTCCAGCTGGACAAGCTGGGCGGCGCGGCCTGGCAGGGTCGCAAAGCCAAGGCCAAGGAGCGCCTGCGGGTCATGGCCGAGGGCCTGATCCAGATCGCCGCCGCTCGCCAGCTGAAGTCGGTGGAAGAGACCGACGCGCCGCAGGGCGTGTTCGACGAGTTCTGCGCCCGCTTCCCCTACGAGGAGACGGACGATCAGCTCAGCGCCATCCACGACGTGCTGGAGGACTTGTCGTCCGGCAAGCCGATGGACCGCCTGATCTGCGGCGATGTCGGTTTCGGCAAGACGGAAGTGGCCCTGCGCGCGGCCTTCGTGGTGGCGATGAGCGGCAAGCAGGTCGCGATCGTCTGCCCGACGACCTTGCTGGCCCGCCAGCACTACAAGACCTTCAAGGACCGCTTCCAGGGCTGGCCGATCAAGGTCACGCGCCTGTCGCGCCTGGTCACCGGCAAGGAAGCCGCCGAGGCCCGCGAGGGCTTGGCCGACGGCACGATCGAGATCGTTGTGGGCACCCACGCGGTGCTCTCCAAGCAGGTCTCGTTCAAGGACCTGGGCATGGTCATCGTCGACGAGGAGCAGCGTTTCGGCGTACGCCAGAAGGAAGCA
>JAEXJH010000713.1 GCA_023445955.1 Pseudomonadota bacterium | reverse complement strand
GGGTCGGCTTATGTAGGACGTCAGGGAACGAGGCGCACCACACCGTCGTCCGTTCCGATCAGCGCTTCATCGGCCAGATCCAGGAACAGGCCGTGGTCGACCACGCCGGTGATGCTCTTCAGCGCCGTCGCCAGGGCCGCCGGCTCGTCGATCCGACCCGAGGCCATGTCGTAGATCAGGTTGCCGCCGTCGGTGACCACCATGCCCCGATCGGCCTGGCGCAGGCGCGGCGGCGGCAGGTCGAACTCGGCGGCGATGTCGGCCAGGCGCCAGCTGGTGTGGACGTGGCCGAAGCGGACCACCTCGATCGGCAGCGGGAACTTGCCCAGGGCGTCGACCTTCTTGGCGGCGTCGGCGATGACGACGCAGCGATTGCTCGCTTCCCAGACCAGCTTTTCGCGCAGCAGGGCCGCGCCGCCGCCCTTGATCAGGGACAGGCCCGGGCCGACCTCGTCGGCGCCGTCCACGGTCAGGTCGATGGCCTTGACGTCGTCCAGGCCCACCAGCGGAATGCCCAGCTCGCGGGCCAGGGCGGCGGTGGCGTCCGAGGTCGGCACGCCGCGGATGTCGGAGAGCTTGCGAGCCGCCAGCGCCTTGACGAACCAGGCGGCCGTCGAGCCGGTGCCCAGGCCTACCACCATGCCGTTCTCGACGAGGTCGGCGGCGGCTTCGCCCGAGAGGCGCTTCTGGTCGTCGGCGCTCATTTCTTGCTGTCCTTCTTGGCCTGCTTGATGGCGCGGAACTTGGTCGCCCAGCCGGTCTTGGTCTGCTGTTCGGGACGCGTCAGGGCCAGGGCCCCGTCCTCGACGTCCTTGGTGATCACCGAGCCTGAGCCGGTCATGGCCCCGTCGCCGATGCGCACCGGCGCCACCAGGGCGCTGTTGGAGCCGATAAAGGCGCCCTTGCCGACGTGGGTCTCGAACTTCTCGAAGCCGTCGTAATTGCAGAAGATCGTGCCGGCGCCGATGTTGGCCTTCTCGCCCACCGAGCCGTCGCCCAGATAGCTGAGGTGGTTGGCCTTGGCGCCGGCGCCGACCTTGACCTTCTTCACTTCGACGAAGTTGCCGATGTGGGCCTCGGGACCGATCTCAGCGCCCGGACGCAGGCGTGCGTAAGGACCGATCAGGGCGCCCTCGCCCACGGTCGCGCCTTCCAGGTGGCTGAAGGCCTTGATCACCGCGCCGGTCTCGACGCTGACGCCGGGACCGAAGACCACGAACTGCTCGACGACGGCTCCGCCGGCGATCTTCGTGTCCCACGACAGGTGGACGGTCTCGGGCGCGGGCATGGTCACGCCCTCGATCATCAGCGCGTTGCGGCGGCCGCGCTGCCAGACGGCCTCGGCGGCGGCCAGCTCGGCTTGGGAGTTAACGCCCTGCACCGCCGGCTCGGGCGCGAAGGCCGCGCGGGTCGAGAGCTTGCGGTCGTGGGCCAGGCCGACGACGTCGGTGAGATAGTACTCGCCCTTGCTGTTGTCGTTGCGGACGTCGGCCAGCAGGCTGAACAGCGTGGCGCGGTCGGCGGCCAGGACGCCGGAATTGCAGTGCTTGACCTGCTTGGTCGCGCTGTCGGCGTCCTTCTCCTCGACGATGCGCAGCAGCACGTGGCCAGGGGCCAGGATCAAGCGGCCATAGCCGGTCGGGTTGGCGGCCTCGAAGCCCAGCACCGCGACGTCGGTCCCGCTGGCGATCAGGTCGAACAGCGGCGCGATCACGCCGGCCGTGGTCAGCGGGCAGTCGGCATAGGTGACGACCACATCGCCGTCGAAATCGGCCAGAGCCTCACGCGCCGCCAGCACGGCGTGGCCGGTGCCCAGCGGCGGATCCTGAATGACGGTCGCGTTCGGGCCGAGGCGCTTGCGGGCGGCCTCGCCGACCTGTGGGCTGTGCGCGCCGACCACGATGACGATCCGCTCGCAGTTCAGGCCCTCGGCGGCGTCGATGGCCAGGTCCATCAGGGTCCGGTTGGCGACCTTGTGCAGGACCTTGGGCGTCGGCGACTTCATCCGCGTGCCCTGGCCAGCGGCCAGGATGACGGCGGCGCGAGGGCGGGTCGGCGTGGTGGCGGAATCAGTCATGGATAGGCGCGACTCCCTGAAGAGCGTTCAGCGTTGCATTAGCCGCCCAATTGGCGGAAAGGCCAGTCCCATGAGCCAGCTTCATGACCTGAACGGGGCGACAATCGCCTTCGACCTCGACGGAACCCTGGTCGATACGGCCCCCGACCTGGTCGGCGCTCTGAACACCATCCTGGCGCAGGAAGCCCTGCCGCCCCTGCCCTTCGACGAGGTGCGGCTGATGGTCGGTCGCGGCGCCCGCGCCCTGCTGGAGCGCGGCTTCGCCGCCGCCGGCGCGCCAATGGACGCCGAGCACGCCCCGTCCCTGGTCCAGCGCTTCATCGCCGTCTACCTGGAGCGCATCGCCGACGAGAGCGCGCCCTTCCCCGGCGTGGTCGAGGTGCTCATGCAGCTGAAGGCCGCCGGCGCTAGGCTGGTGGTCTGCACCAACAAGCTGACCAACCTGTCGGTCGCCCTCTTGGACGCCGTGGGCCTGACGCCGTTCTTCGACGCGGTGATCGGCGCAGACCTCGCCCCCGCGCCCAAGCCCGATGGCCGTCACGTCGCCACCGCCATCGCCGCCGTCGGCGGTGATCCGTCCCGCGCCGTCATGGTCGGCGACAGCATCAACGACGCCCTGGGGGCCAAGAACGCCGGGGTCCCCGCGCTGCTGGTGTCGTTCGGCTATACCGAGGATCCGGTCGACACCCTGGGCGGCGATCTGGTCATCCACAGCTTTTTGGACGTGCCTGAGGCCTGTAAGACGCTTTTGGCCTCTTGCCCCGCGCCGAACACCAGATTATAGACCCCCTCCTCTCGCGGATCGGTCCTCTTCAAGCGGACCTCTCCACACCGGCGGATGCGTAGCTCAGCGGGAGAGCACCTCGTTCACAC
>JAEXJH010000712.1 GCA_023445955.1 Pseudomonadota bacterium | reverse complement strand
TACACCAGGGGCTTGTAGTACTTGGCCTGGGTGGTCAGGCCGTCGATCACGATCTCGACCGCATCGCCATCCTCGCGCGCCCGGACCTTGCCGATCCCGATCCAGCCGGCGGTCATGCGACGCCTGCCGTTGTGAGGATGTCCGTGCTCGCCTTGCCCTGCATGACGACCGTGCTACACCGCCGCGCAACCCATCGCCACGCCTGACAGACGAGATTTCCGCCCATGAGCAACGTCCGTATCGAAACCGACACCTTCGGCCCCATCGAGGTCGCCGCCGATCGTTACTGGGGCGCTCAGGCGCAGCGTTCGCTGGGCAACTTCAAGATCGGCTGGGAGAAGCAACCCCTGCCCGTCGTGCGCGCCCTGGGCATCGTCAAGCGCGCCGCCGCCGAGACCAACTTCAAGCTGGGCAAGCTGGACGCCGGCCTGAAGGACGCCATCGTCCAGGCCGCCAACGAAGTCATTGACGGCAAGCTGAACGACCACTTCCCGCTGGTCGTCTGGCAGACGGGTTCGGGCACGCAGTCGAACATGAACGCCAACGAGGTGATCTCGAACCGCGCGATCGAGATCCTGGGCGGCGAGATGGGCACCAAGAAGCCCGTCCACCCCAACGACCACGTCAACATGTCCCAGTCGTCGAACGACACCTATCCGACGGCCATGCACGTGGCCTGCGCGGAACAGATCGTCCACGACCTGCTGCCGGCGCTGAAGCACCTGCATGCGGCCCTGGAAGCCAAGACCAAGGCCTGGGCCGACATCATCAAGATCGGCCGCACCCACACCCAGGACGCCACCCCGCTGACGCTGGGGCAGGAGTTCGGCGGCTACACCCAGCAGGTCGCCAACGGCATCGAGCGCATCGAGAGCACCCTGCCCAAGCTGATGCAGCTGGCTCAGGGCGGCACCGCCGTCGGCACCGGCCTGAACGCCCCGATCGGCTTCGCCGAGGGCGTCGCCGAAGCCATCGCCGCGATCACCGGCCTGGACTTCACCACCGCCCCGAACAAGTTCGAGGCCCTGGCCGCCCACGACGCCATGGTCTTCAGCCACGGCGCCATCAACACGGTGGCCGCCTCGCTGTTCAAGATCGCCAACGACATCCGCTTCCTGGGCTCGGGTCCCCGCGCCGGCCTCGGCGAACTGTCGCTGCCGGAAAACGAGCCGGGCTCGTCGATCATGCCGGGCAAGGTCAACCCGACCCAGTGCGAGGCGCTCACCCAGGTCTGCGTGCAGGTGTTCGGCAACCACGCCGCCCTGACCTTCGCCGGATCGCAAGGCCACTTCGAGCTGAATGTCTTCAACCCGGTGATGGCCTATAACTTCCTGCAGTCGGTCCGCCTGCTGGCCGACGCGGCGATCAGCTTCACCGACAACTGCGTGGTTGGAATCGAGCCGCGCATCGACAACATCCGTAAGGGCGTCGAGAACAGCCTGATGCTGGTCACGGCCCTGAACGGCCGCCTCGGCTACGACATCTGCGCCAAGATCGCCAAGACGGCCCACAAGAACGGCACCACGCTGCGCGAGGAAGCCGTCGGCGGCGGCTATCTGTCGAACGAAGAGTTCGACCAGTACGTCCGTCCGGAAAAGATGGTCTCGCCGGGCTGATGCTCCAACTGGTTCGTCTGTTCGACGAACTGCCGGACGGTTTCGACGACCTGGTCGCCGACGCCTCCGGCGAAGGCGTGCGTAACATGGCTCTGCTGGCGGATGGCTGGCGGTCCGGCGCGCGCTTCCAGGACGACGGCGAGGCGATCCTCGCCGCGTTTCTCCTCGGCGACTTGGCGGGGATCGGCGCTTTGAGCGTTGAACCCGCCGCCTCCGAGCCCGCCCGCCGCCTGCGCCGCTTCTACGTACGCCCCGCCATGCGCCGCCGGGGCGTCGCCACCGCCCTCGCCTCGGCCCTGGTCCACGAGGGCTTCGACAGCGTGGGGTTGCTTACGGTCAACGCCGCCGCCTCACCGGCCGCCGGACCGTTCTGGGAAGCCCAGGGATTCGTGGCGGATACGAGCGGGCCCTGGACGCACGTGATACGGAAAGGCTGAGCATGCGCCAGACGCTCGACCGCGACGGCGCCGTCCTCATTCCCGCCCAGCTCTCCGAAGCTCATATCGAAGCCTTGCGCATCCTGGCCGACGATGTCGTCGGAAAGCGGCCAGGAGCCCGCATGAGCGGTCATTCGGCCCTCGTCGAGGTGTTGTCGCCCCAAGGCCCCGTCGGCGCCCTGGCGGCCAGCCTGACGTCCGATGCCGCGCGCCCGGTGCGCGCGGTGATGTTCGACAAGACGCCCGAAGCCAACTGGATCGTCGCTTGGCACCAGGACCGCGTGATCCCCGTGCGGGAGCGCCGCGAGGTCAGGGGCTTCGGTCCTTGGTCGACCAAGGGCGGCGTCCTGCACGTGGCCCCGCCGTTCGAGGTGCTGGCCCGGATGCTGACCGTCCGTGTCCATCTGGATCCCGTCGACGCCGGCAACGCGCCGCTGCGCGTTGCGCTTGGCTCCCATCGCCTGGGCCGCGTCCCGGCTGAGGCGGCGGCGCAAGAGGCCGAAGGTCTGCCCCAGGCTGTTTGCCTGGCGGACGCCGGCGACGTCTGGGCCTATTCGACCCCGATCCTGCACGCGTCCGATCGCGCCGATCCGCCAGGTCGGCGGAGGGTGCTGCAGGTCGACTATGCGGACTTCGATCTTCCGGGCGGGCTCGAATGGCTGGGCCTGGGCGTTGATAGCGGCGATGCTTAGCGCCCGTAACCACATTCGTCTGCTGCTCGCCGCGATCTACGCGCCGTTCGGCGTCGTGCACGTGATCGCCCCTCACGGCTTCCTGGCGATCATGCCGCCGGGCGTCCCGTTTCCGCGCGAGGTGGTGATCTTCACCGGCCTCTGCGAGATCGCCGGGGCCATCGGCCTGCTCATCCCGCGAACCCGCCGGCTGGCCGGGATCCTGCTGGCGCTCTACGCCGTCTGCGTCTGGCCCGCGAACATCTGGCACGCCCTCAGCGGCGTTTCGGTCCCGCCCCTGCCCAGTTCATGGTGGTACCACGCCCCGCGCCTATTCCTGCTGCAGCCCTTCTTCATCTGGGCGTCGCTGTGGTCCGCGCGCGTGATCGACTGGCCGTTCCGCCGCCGCGCGCCCGTCTGATCTCGCAGCTCGGTGGCCGAGCACGAGGACGCCATCCGCCACGCGCTCGACCGCCTTTTCACCGGGTTCTAGTCGACCCGCACCACGTCGCGGCCGATCGGGGCCAGGGCGATGTAGGCCAGTTGCAGATCCTTGATGGCGAAGGGGATGCCCACGATGGTGACCGCCTCGGCGACGGCGACTACCACGTGCCCCAGGGCCAGCCACCAGCCGGCCAGGATGAACCAGATCACGTTCAGCACCAGGCCCAGCGGACCCGAGGCCAGGCCCGCCTCGCGGTGGACGATCTCCTTGCCGAACGGCCAGAAGGCGAAGCCGGCGATCCGGAACGCCGCGCCGGCATAGGGCAGGCCCACGATGGTGATGGCCAGGATCACGCCGGCCAGCAGCCAGCCGAGGCCGGTGACCAGACCGCCGAAGAAGAACCACAGCACATTCAGGATGAAACGGATCACGTCCAAAGTCCCCAACAGGGCGAAAGCGCCCAGGCCCTAGACGTGGCCCCGTCCGCCCCTTCTGTGAAGGGCGTTACGGCGATTTCACCTACGCCTTGATCAGCTGCATGCGCTTGGCCCAGCGGCTCTTGCCGAGGGGGGCCAGCGCCAGGAGGTAGACACCGGCGTACAGCACCGTGCCCACGCCGATCATCACCCAGCCCCAGGTTCCCGGCATGTGCAGGGTCGGCGCCGTGGTGATCCAGTCGTGACGCGGCGAGGTGAACTCCAGCCACAGACCGCCGATCCAGATCAGCGAAAACAGGGCCACGACAGGATAGCGGATGATCGGGCTGCGCTGGATCAGCAGCAAGGTCTGGACGAAGGCCGCCACGCCGCCGACGATCAGGCCGACCAGCCAGGGCTGCCACGGTCCCGCGACGAACCGCGCCGTCCGCAGGCCCGCCCATAGCGGCGCCCACAGCACCGGCCCCAGCATCAGGATGATCAGCACCGCCCCGGCCACCAGGCCAAGACCGCCGCCGATGTCCTTGCCGGCAGCCTCGCCGGCCTCGTGCGGCCGCACGTTCGGATCGCCGCCGGGGTTCTCCGGCGA
>JAEXJH010000711.1 GCA_023445955.1 Pseudomonadota bacterium | reverse complement strand
GCGGAATCCAGGCCAATGCCGAAGCTCTGCCGATCGCGGATTCCTCATTGGACGCGGTCAGTTGCGTCTATCTCTTCCACGAGCTGCCGCCGCGGGTTCGGCCGGTCGCGGCGGCCGGCCTGGCGCGGGTGCTGAAGCCCGGCGGCGTGCTGGTCTTCGTCGACTCGGTGCAGCCCAGCGACACGCCGGACCTGGCGCGCCTGCTCGAAGCCTTCCCGGTCTATTTCCACGAGCCCTATTACGGCAGCTATGCACAGACCGATCTCGTCGCCCTGTTCGCCGAAGCGGGCCTGGAGGTGGTCGGCGAGGACCGCGCGTTCCTGACCAAGGCCTTGCTGCTGGAGAAACCCCTCAGCTAAGCAAAGGCGGGGGGACGTCGCATTGCGGGCTGACGAGTCGGGACGACGGTACGAGGCGCTGGACGGCCTGCGCGGCGTCGCGGCCGTGGGCGTCATGCTCTACCACATCGGCGGCTGGACGGGCCGACCCTGGCTGGTCAGTCACGGCTACCTGGCCGTCGACTTCTTCTTCTGCCTGTCGGGCTTCGTGCTGGCCCACGCCTATGGCCGGCGTGAGATCGGCTGGCTGGGCTTCATCCGCCAGCGCCTGGTGCGCCTGTGGCCGCTGATCGCCGTGACCATGCTGGCCGGGGCGACAGTGATCATCCAGCACCGCGAGCGGGTGCCCGAGTGGCTGGTTCTGGGCCTGCTGATGATCCCGCGCCTGTGGGCAGAGGAGCCCGGGTTCGCACCGATTTTCCCTTTGAATCCGCCGGCCTGGTCGCTGTTCTTCGAGCTGGTCGTCGGGGCGCTGTGGTTTCCGATCCGGCGCCTGGGCGTCATGGGCCACGTGCTGATGATCGTGCTGCTGATCCCGGTCATGGCCTATATCGCCCACGGCATGGGCGGGGTGCTGACCGGCTGGGACCGGGCGACGTTCGTGATCAGCTTCCTGCGGACGGTGTTCTCCTTCCTGCTGGGTTGGGGCTGCTACCGGATCCAGCCGTTCAGCGGCTTCACCGCGCCCGCCTGGCTGCTGGCCCTGATCCTGGCCGCCATTCTTTGCTTCCCGTGGACGCCGCTGAACTGGCTCTACGACTATGTCTGCATGAGCGTGGTGTTCCCGCTGATGGTATTGGCCGGGCGGCGCGATCCGGAAGGGCGCATGGGCGTCGCGGCCCGGGTCTCCGGCGCGATCTCATATCCACTCTACGCCCTGCACTGGCTGGGCTGGGAGCTGATGCTGCGGCTGTTTCGAGCATTGGGCGGCCACGGCTATCCGCTGGCCTTCGCGGCCGTGGCCATCCCGGTGATCCTGGCCTTCGCCTGGGCGATGCTGAAGCTCTACGACGAGCCCGTCCGCCGTCGCCTGCGGCCCCTCTAAAAACTTTTCGAGCCTCTGTCGGATGCGGGCATAGTCCGCCGTCCTAGGGATCACGAGACGAGGATCGCCCATGCTCTACGCCATACTCTGCTACAATCAGGAAGACGTGACCTGCGCCTGGTCCAAGGCGCACGACGACGAGGTCATGCAGAAGCTGGGCGTCGTGCAGGAGAAGCTGGCGCGCGAAGGCCGCCTAGGCCCCGTCGCCCGGCTGATGCCGACCACGGCCGCCACCACCCTGCGCAAGGATCGCGAGCCGCCGCTGGTGCTGGATGGCCCGTTCGCCGAGACCAAGGAGCAGCTGCTGGGCTTCTACGTCGTCGACTGCGACAGCCTGGACGGTGCGCTCGACATCGCCAAGGACCTGGGCAAGGCCAATCCCGGCGGCTCCTACGAGATCCGCCCGATCGCGCTGTTCAACCCGGCCCCGAACCCGGAGTTCGCCGGGACGTGACCGACCTCGGTTGGATCGAAGGGGCGATCGGCGCCGCGCGGCCTCAGGCCATGGCGGCGCTGCTGCGCTACTTCCGCGACATGGACGCCGCGGAAGAGGCCTTTCAGGACGCCTGCCTGCGCGCCCTGAAGGCCTGGCCCAAGAATGGGCCGCCCCGCGACCCGACCGCTTGGCTGATCATGGTCGGCCGCAACGCCGCCATCGACACCGTGCGCAAGACCAGTCGTTTCACGGCCTTGCCGCCGGAGGAGCTGCTCTCCGACCTGGAGGACGCTGAGGCCGAGGTCGCCGAGCGGTTGGACGGTTCGCACTATCGCGACGACGTGCTGCGGCTGCTGTTCATCTGCTGTCACCCGGACCTGCCGGCCACCCAGCAGATCGCCCTGGCCCTGCGCATCGTCTCGGGCCTTTCGGTCCGCGAGATCGCCCGCGCCTTCGTCGTCACCGAGGCGGCGATGGAGCAGCGGATCACCCGCGCCAAGGCCCGCATCGGGGCGGGCGACGCGGCTTTCGAGGCCCCGGGACCGATCGAGCGCGCGGAGCGCTTCGCGGCCGTGGCGGCGATGCTCTATCTCGTCTTCAACGAGGGCTATTCGGCCAGTGGCCAGGCGATCGAGGCCAAGGGCGGGCTGTGCGACGAGGCCATCCGCCTGGCGCGCCTGCTGCTGCGCCTGTTCCCCGCCGAGCCGGAGATGATGGGCCTGACCGCCTTGCTGCTGCTGCAGCACGCCCGTTCGCCCGCGCGCTTCGCGGCCGACGGCGGCGCCATCCTGCTGGAGGATCAGGACCGAAGCCTCTGGAATCGCAAGATGATCGGGGAGGGGCTGGCCCTGATCGACAAGGCGATGCTCAAGCGCGATCCAGGCCCCTACCAGGTCCAGGCCGCCATCGCCGCCCTGCACGCCCGCGCCGCCAAGGCCGAGGACACCGACTGGGCCGGCATCGATGCGCTCTACGCCACGCTGGAGATCATGCAGCCCTCGCCGGTGATCACCCTGAACCGTGCGGTGGCGACGGCGAAGGTGCGCGGACCCGAGGCGGCGCTGGCGATGATCGAACCGCTGGGCGCCCGTTTGGACGCCTATTTTCACTATCACGGCGCCCGCGGCGCCTTCCTGCTGCAGGCCGGCCGCAAGACTGAGGCCCGCGAGGCCTTCGACCGCGCGATTTCGCTGGCCAACACCGCGGCCGAGGCCGCCAATATCCGCCAGTACCTGGACCGCGTGTCGGCCGAGGCGGGGACGTCAAGCAAGGGGTAAGAGGGGCGAGATGCTGGTTTTGAAGATCGTTCTGGGGCTGATCGCGATCGCGGTCATCGCCCTGCTGGGCTTGGCCGCGACCAGGCCGGACAGGTTCGAGGTCAAGCGCACCGCGACCATCAAGGCCAAGCCCGAGACGCTGTCGGCCATGGTCGAGGACTTCCACCAATGGGGCCTGTGGTCGCCCTGGGAGAAGATCGACCCCAACATGACCCGCACCTATGGCGGTCCCGACAAGGGCGTCGGCGCGACCTATGCGTGGGTGGGCGACAACAAGGTCGGTACGGGCAACATGCAGATCACCCAGGTCTCGCCGGGCCGCGAGGTCGCCTTCGACCTGCACTTCGTCAAGCCGTTCAAGGCCGACAATCTGGGGCGCTTCACCTTCATGCCGGACGGTGACGCCACCCTGGTGACCTGGACGATGGAGGGCGCAAGCCCCTTCATGGCCAAGGTCATGGGCCTGTTCTTCGACATGGACACGGTTGTCGGCAAGGACTTCGAGAAGGGCCTGGCCAACATGAAGGCCGAAGCCGAAAAGCAAGCTTGACCATGGACTTGGCGGCCGGAGCCTAGTCGAGCATGAAGGCGTCGTCCGGCTTGCCGGGCGCCGCCGCGGCCTTGGCCGGGGCGGGCCGCATGATGGCGTCCACGCGCTTGAGCAGGTCCAGCGGCTTGAACGGCTTGACCAGGTAGCCGACCGCGCCCTGTTCGATAGCCTGCATGATGGTGCCGGGATCGCGCTGGCTGGTCATCATCAGGATCTTGGGCCGGTTCTGCCGGGCCCGCATCAGGCGCAGGATGTCCAGGCCGCTCATGCCGGGCATGCGGATGTCCAGCAGCACCAGGCCAAAGCTCTCGCGCCCCAGGATCTGCATGGCCGTGTCCGGCGTGGCGGCCGTGGAGACGTGATAGCCGTGCTGGGTCAAGATCAGGTCGACGAACTGGCGCACGGTCGGGTCGTCATCGACGATCAAGATGCGGTTGGGCATCAGGCGGCCGCCTCGTGCGCGACCTTCTGTTCCAGGCGCGCGATCCAGGCGGCCAGCACCCGCTTGGCGGCGTCGCACTGGGCGCGGGTGGTGGCGAAGGCGGCCTTGATGTCCTCGCCGGCCCGACAGTGGTCTTCCAGCACCCGGGCGGCGGCCGACAGACGGTTGAAGCCCAGCAGACCGGCCGAGCCGGCCATGGTGTGGGCCTCGTCGGCGACGCGGGCGCCGCGCTCTTCCTTCAGCGCGCCTTCCAGCTGGGTGCGCAGAAGGCGGGCCATCTTCAGGCTGGCCTCGGCGCCCATCAGCGCCTCCAGGGCGT
>JAEXJH010000710.1 GCA_023445955.1 Pseudomonadota bacterium | reverse complement strand
TCATCAGACACTCCTCTCCAGCTCCGAAAAGCTAGCATGGGTGTCCACTGAAACGAGGGAGGATCAGCATCCACGGAATTCTTGGCCTTCGCCCCCAAGCAGGGGGCAAGCGGAGGCTTACTCTACTTCCTCTTCAAAGACCCCACGGTCCGCCAAACCCTAGAGAGCATGGTTACCGGCACGTCGAAGAGCCATCAAAGGATCTCGCCTCCAGCCCTGCTGAGAACAACGTTGCTGGCTGCCTCCACGCCCTGCGCCGCAGCGTTCGGGGCAATCGTGGAACCGATCCTTGAACGGAGCTTGGCGCTACGCGGAGAGAACCGAACGCTTGCCGAAACCCGCGATTACCTCCTGCCGCGCTTGATGTCCGGCGAAGTCCGGGTTGGCGATGCGTTTAAGGAGATCGCCGCATGACCGACCGCGCGCTCATCAAGGCTGCCGCGACGGCGCTTCTAGACACACTCGGTGAAACCCATCCGTTGGGTCACCAAGCGAGCAAAGCCCGGCGCTATGTTCTTTCCGTTTCCGGCGGCAAGCCGCTGGAAGTGATGTTCGAGCAGAACCCCGAGAGCCCGCCCAACCTCTGGGTCCTGGCGACCGCCGCCGCTGGCTTGACCGGGAAGCTGTCGCCCGCAGCCAAGCTGCGCTCGGAGATCGGGAAAGACGGCCAACCCAACTACGGTCGTCACAGCGCGCTGGAAAAGATGCCGCAACTCGGCGAAGCCGACCTGCTCTGCCTTGCGCCATCCAGCCTCGCGGAACTGGGCGAGATCCTGGACCACCTCCTGGCGCCTTCAGCTAGAGGGACCACCTGATGGCTGACGGCGGCTTCTCCGAGGACATTGTCGAGCACGCCGGGATCGAGATCCTGAAGGACCTCGGCTGGCTGCACCTGCACGGCGCATCCATCGCACCGGACGGCCCCGCGCCACAGCGCCAATCCTTCACCGAACCGCTGCTGATCAAGCGCCTCTCGGCCGCCCTGGAGAAGCTGAACCCCACCGTGCCTCAGGGCGCGCGCGAAGAGGCCATCCGCAAGCTGGTCACCAGCGAAACCCCGTCGCTGGTTGAGGAGAACCGCCGCATCCACCGAATGATCACTGGCGGGGTCGATGTGGAGTACCGCTCGGCGGACGGCCGGATCGTCGGCGACAAGGTCTGGCTGGTCGATCTGACCAACCCCGACGCAAACGACTGGCTGGTGGTCAACCAGTTCACTCTGGTGGAGGGCCGCAACAACCGGCGGCCGGACCTGGTGCTGTTCGTCAACGGCCTCCCCCTGGCGGTCATCGAGCTGAAGAACGCCGCCACCGAGACGGCGACCATCGCCGACGCCTACAACCAGCTCCAGACCTACCGCGAACAGATCCCCAGCCTATTCCGCACCAACGCCGTGCTGATCACCTCGGACGGCATGGAAGCCCGCATCGGCTCGCTGACCGCCGACCAGGAGCGGTTCATGCCCTGGCGCACAGAGACCGGCGAGGACTTCGCCCATCGCGGCTCGCCCGAGCTTGAGACGCTGCTGCGCGGCGTCTTCACCAAAGAGCACTTCCTGGCGCTGATCCGCGACTTCATAGTCTTCGGCGACAAGGGCGAGGGGCCCTTCAAGATCATCGCGGGTTACCACCAGTTCTTCGGCGCGCGGAAGGCCGTGCGCGAGGCGGTGGCGGCTAGCCAGCCGGACGGCGACCGCAAGATCGGCGTCATCTGGCACACCCAGGGCTCGGGCAAGAGCTTCCTGATGGCCTTCTTCGGCGGGCTGGTGGTCAAGGCGCGCGAGCTGGAGAACCCCACCGTCGTCGTGCTGACCGACCGCAACGACCTGGACGACCAACTCTTCGCCACGTTCAGCCTCTGTCGCGACCTGATCCGTCAGGCCCCACAACAGGCAGAGGGGCGGGATGATCTGCGGCGGCTGCTGGAGCGCAACTCCGGCGGGGTGATCTTCACGACCGTGCAGAAGTTCACACCGGAGAAGGGCGAGGAGGTCTTCCCGCTGCTGTCCGACCGGCGGAACGTCATCGTCATGGCCGACGAGGCGCACCGCAGTCAGTACGGCTTCGACGCCAAGTTGAACCAGCAGACCGGCGTGCGTCGCTACGGCTACGCCCACTACATCCGCCAGGCCCTGCCCAACGCCTCGTTCATCGGGTTCACCGGGACGCCCATTGAGGCCGCCGATGTGAACACCCCGGCGATCTTCGGCGACTACATCGACATCTACGACATCAGCCGGGCCGTCGAGGACGGCGCCACGGTGCCGATCTACTACGAGAGCCGCCTCGCCCGTATCGAACTGAACGAGGACGAGAAGCCCAGGATCGACGCCGAGATCGAGGCGCTGGTCGAGGACGAGGCTCTCACCGAAGCCGAGAAGATGAAGGCCAAGTGGTCTACGGTGGAGGCCCTGGTCGGCTCAAGGAAGCGTCTGGCGCTGATCGCCGCCGATCTCGTGCAACACCTGGAGGCGCGGATCGACGCGCTGGACGGTAAGGCCATGGCCGTCTGCATGAGCCGCCGCATCTGCGTTGACCTCTACAACGAGATCATCGCCCTTCGACCCGATTGGCACTCCGACGACGACACCGCCGGAGCCGTGAAGATCGTCATGACGGGCTCGGCCTCCGATCCGCTGGAGTGGCAGAAGCACATCGGCGGCAAGCGGCGGCGGGACGACCTCGCCAAGCGCGCCCGCAATCCTGACGACCCGCTCCGACTGGTGATCGTGCGCGACATGTGGCTGACCGGCTTCGACGCCCCGTGCATGAACACCATGTACGTGGACAAGCCGATGCGGGGGCACGGCCTGATGCAAGCCATCGCGCGGGTGAACCGGGTGTTCAAGGACAAGCCCGGCGGCCTGATCGTGGACTACATCGGCATCGCCCAGAACCTGCGCTCCGCCCTCGGACAGTACACCGCCTCCGACCGCGACAAGACCGGCATCGACGAGGAAGCGGCCATCGCTGCCATGCTGGAGCGGTACGAGGTCATCCGGGGCATCTTCCACGGCTTTGACTACACGCCGGGGATCACGGGCGCGCCGATGCAGCGCCTGAGCTGTCTGGCAG
>JAEXJH010000709.1 GCA_023445955.1 Pseudomonadota bacterium | reverse complement strand
GACTTGGCCTGTCTGGGTATGGCGCAGCGGAGTGCATGTCGTAACGGCCGGGGAGTGGGCCCAGGAGCTCGTCGAAAACATTCGCGAAGTGAACTTCGAATAGGTCGAGCATCCGCTTCGTAATGGGAATGACCTCTGGCCAATCGCCGACTTCCACCACTTGCACGCCTAGCTGTGCGCGGTTGCGCCCTGCCGTTTTGGGCGCTGCATTCTTAGGGGGGGCGGGACGTGCCACGCCGCGAACCGCGTTTATTGCTTCGTCGTTGAGGTCCAAGAGCCTGCGGGCGTAGTCGACCAGCACCTCGCCTTCAGGCGTCAGCGCAAGTCCTCGGCCAGCCTTGTGCAGGATGGCGACGCCCAATTGACCCTCAAGCTTTCGCATCTGCATGCTGATGGTCGAGGGGGAGCGGCCAACCATCTGAGCAGCCTTGGAAAACGTGCCTAGCGAAACGCCGGCGACCAAGGATCTGAGGCTGTCGAGGTCGAGGCTGGTGCTGCACATCCGACAGCACTGTCATAAGGGCGATAGCTCACCAATTGTTCGGAAAAACCAAAGCGTCGCTTCGGCGCTGATCTTTAGACGACGATCTCGGTTTGTGTCCGTAGCTGACTCTTAGCTGACCTTGGGAAGGTCCGCTTTCGGGCGGTGCGCGTAACGCCGTCGGCGCGGGCTCGGATCTGACTCTTAGCTGACCTTGGGAGGGTCCGCCGTCGGACAAAAGCCAATGCATCGGCCGAGCTTTGTCATGACCGGGGACACATGGCGCGGAGCCGACCAGACGGCGGACTCAGCAAGGGCGCAAGAGCTTGTTGTCCGAATATTGCTCCAGAAAATAAGCGACCCAGCCGACCGTGCGGTCAGTCGGACAGGTGCGCGCGCGGCCTCTCCGAGGCGCGTGATGAACCGATCGGCGGACGGTTGTCTTTCACACAGATTTCACGCGCACGCGCTCCGTGCGCGTCCGGACGTCCCGTAGCGAATGACGACCCGTGACCGAGCTGGGTCCCCGCGTCGGCCAAATACTCAAGCAAGGAACACATCGTTGAAAGCCATCATTCTGCCGGCGATCGTCGTCGGCGCGAGCCTCATTGCCCAGGCCGGGCATGCGACGGAATTCACCGGACCGCGTCTCGAGGTCCGGCTCGGCCATGATCACGTAGCCGTCGATGACAACTATCCGGACGTTCCGGGGCGTCTCTCCGGCGCGACCCTGGGCGCGACCCTGGGTTATGATCGCGCCGTCGGCGACAAGACCATCATCGGCGTCGAGGCGAGCGCTTTGGCCTCGAAGACCCACGCCTCGACGTCGATCGACAAGGACAAGCTGAAACTGGGCTCCAGCCGAGATTTCGACCTGATGGTCCGGATCGGACGCAAGGTCTCGAAAGACACCCTGGTCTACGCCAAGGCCGGTTACGCCTACAGCCGCTTTTCCGTCACCTACGAGTCGTTCATCGGCACCGCTTACGACGTCGACGGGCGTCATAAAAACCAGGGCGGCGCCCGTGTGGCGGCGGGCGTCGAGCACGCGTTCAACGACAAGCTGTTCGGCGTCGTCGAATATCGCCACACCGGCTATTCGGGATATCTGTTCGACAGCGACGTGACGCGAGGCCAGGTCCTGTTCGGGATGGGACTGCGCTTCTGAATTCCAAACTGGGGGCGCCGCGGCGCCAGGAAGCTTTCACGCTGTTTTCACGCCCGCGCCCCCGTCAACCAGCCGCTGATCGCTAACCCTGACCTCGCAGCTCAACTGTCGAGGATGAAATCTTGAAACGGATGCACTTGGCGAACGTCCTGATGACGGCGTCGCTGTTTCTTTGCCCGATCCCGGTCTTGGCGCAGACCGCTGTCACGCCGACCAACGACGTCGTGCGACCCGGCGACAGCCAGCTTAGTTGCGCGGCGCTTATCGACGAAATGAACATCGGGAGCCAGCAGATCCAGGCCGGCAGCGCCCGGATGCATGATCGCACCGATCGCATGCTCGCCGCGGCGATGCGCGAGCCGCCAAAGGTCGGCGCCGCCCAGGGCGTGGCCGGCCTGGTGGCCGGCTTCGTTCCGGGCGCCGGACTGGCGCTCGGCGTGGTGCAGACGCTTGGCGCCGCCAGCCATTCGGTGCCGCGACAGACCGCGGGGGCGACGCTTGAGGATGCGCGGGGCATGAGCGACGACGTCGCGGCCATGACCGCCCTGGCTCCGGTGGGCCAGCGGTTCGAGCATCTCAATGCAATCTTCCGGAGCAAGGGCTGTTGAGCGCGCGCGCCTATTTCATAGTCTCCCGCCGGGCGCTGCTCACCGGCGTTGCGGGCTTGGCCATCGCTGCGCCGGTCTTCTGTCGCGCTGCGGCCGATACGCCGGCGCTGGCTCAAGGCTTCATCGACGCCGTCAATGGCGACACGGGCGTACGGACGGCCTGGATCGCCGAGACGATGTCGCCCGCGGGGCTGGCGCGCAATGCGCCCGAAACCCTGCAGGCCCTCATGGCCGCCCTTCAGTCGGCCTCCGGCGGTCTCGATATCATCGACGCCGCCGAGCAGCCTCAAGTCATCAGGATCAAGGTGCGTGCGCGGGCGTCCAGCAAGGTCCGCCAGTTCGATCTGCGCAAGGATCGCGACGACCCGCGCCTTATCTTCGACCCGCGCCCCAGGCCCGGCCCCACCCCCTACGACCAGCCCGTGCTGGAGACGCCCCTGGACCGGTCGGCGCTGCGCGCGGCGCTGGCGCGGCGCTTCGCCTTCGCGATCGAGCAGGGCGATTTTTCGGGCGCGGCGCGGATCGTCGCGCCGAGCGGCGAGGTGGTGTTCGAGATCGCCAACGGTCTGGCCAATGTCGAGACCGGCGAGGCCGCCACGCCGGCTCATCGTTTCAACCTGGGCTCCGCGGACAAGAGTTTCACCGCCATCCTGATCGGCCGACTGATCTTGGAGGGCCGGCTGAGCTTCGACACGCCGGTCATCGAGATCCTGCCCGACTACGCCAACAAAGCCGCGGCCAAGGCGATGACTATCCGCCATCTGCTCACCCATACCGCGGGTCTGGGCGGCCTGTGGGAGCGTCCCGGCTATGACAAGGCCAGGCCCTATGACCGTGTCGGCCAGCTCCTGCCCGCTTTCTGGGCGGCCGAGCCAGCATTTTCACCGGGGGGCGGCGCCCGATATTCCAACGAAGGTTTCGTCCTGCTGGGCTCCATCGTGGAACGCATCACCGGCCGCGCGTGGTGGGACGAACTGGCGGAAAAGGTCTATGCGCCGGCCGGCATGGTCCACAGCGCCCATCTGATCGCCGGCCAGCCCGCCGCGCTGAAGGCGACGGGCTACCGGTTCCGGGAAGGCGACGACCTGGGGCTGGGCCAGCGCCAGGCCAATCTCGATTTCGTCGGTTATCGCGGCAATTCCTGCGGCGGGGGATATTCCACCGTCGGCGACATGACCGCCTATCTGCGCGCGCTACGCGCCGGCAAGCTGTTGGACCTGTCTCTCGTCGAGGCCATGATGCGCCCCGGTGGTCTGGCCGAGTTCGGCATGGGCTTCCAGATCCAGCCGTTCTCGGGCCGCACCGTTCGCGGCCACGGCGGCGGCGGCCCCTTCAGCGGCATTGATGGGCGCTCCGGCGTCGTCTGGGAGACGGGCTGGGCTTATTCCATCCTCGGTAACTACGACGCGCCGTTCGTCCAGGTTCTCGCCGATGACGTCGGCCGGATGCTGGCGGCCCAGACGGCCTAGCGGCGCACGGGCTCCGGTCGGCGCCCCTTCGGCGGGCGCCGGCCTGGGCATTCTCGTTTTCAAAGAGTGGCGGTGAACGCCAGGAATGCGGCACGGATCTCGTCCAGGTGGGTGAACGGCGCCACGTGGTCACCGCCCTGAAGATCGAGGCGGCGTGATCCTGCCACCCCGTCCGCTGCGGCTTGCGCGTGCGCGAAGGGCGTGACGCTGTCGGAGAGCTCGTGAACCACCAGAGAGGGGAGGTGAAGGCGCTCGAACGGAAAGAGCGGCAGTGTCGCGAAGGATCGCGTGTCCACGATCGTGCCGGGCAAGCGTTCCGCCAGGCGGTCGTACATGCCGGCCTTCATGGACCGCAGCAGCGGACCCGCTTGAGGATGGCGCAGCGTCCGGTCGAGCAGGACGGGATCAGGGATCGACCGTCGCGCCGAGGCGCGCGGATCCTTCTTCAGGGCGCGACGGCGCAGTAGGGCCTGGGCTCCTGGAATCCGCGTCAGGACCGTCATGATCGACAGGGCCGGCAGCATCCTGCGCGGAACCTCCAGCGATCCAGTCGCCGCAGAGACGAGGACCAGGCCCGCGCAGCGCTCGGGGTGACGCAGGGCCAATTGCAGGGCCACGGGCCCGCCCGCCGACACTGCGGCCACCCTGAACCTTGGCCACGTCCAGCCTGTCCAGCAGCGCGGCCAGCGCGTCGGCTTGCGCCTCGGCAGAGCGTCCCACCGACAGCGCGGTGCCGAGATAACTCGGGCGCGAGACGGCGATGACGCGGAAGGTCTCGACGTCCGCCGCCAAGGCGCGCGCCAGGAGCCAGGACTGATCATAGCCGCCCATGCCGCCGTGCAGGGCGAGCAGGGCGCGGCCCGGGCCGCCGCTGTCGGTGTGCTCGATCTCGCCCGCCACGGTGGCTGTGACGACGGGCGTGGGCGCGCGCGCGTAATCGTCGTCGCAGCTTGGAGGTTGAAGGCGCATGTCTCATTCCTTGGGGGCGGTCGCCGGCCGGGCCAGCGACCGGGGGCGTGGATCGGCGGAGCCTGGCTCGACGTCAGAACGGCCCTTTGTTCGAGCCGAGCAGGGATTGCAGGCTGACCGGGGCGGACTCGGGGGCGCCGTAGAGGTTGTCGCCGGCCTGGCCGTCGCCAAGGCCGATCCAGAGGACGAAGCCGACGGAAATGAGGATCGCCAGCAAGCTCACGGCGGCCGTCACGCCCGTCAGGGCCAGCATCGACAACATCATGACCGGGCTGATGGCGACTAGCGCCACAAGGATCGCCAGGCCGGTCGCCAGGACGCAGACCCCCAGTGGGAGGATCGCCAGGCGTCCCGCACGACCCATGTCGTGCAGGCGCTTTATCGAAAGGCAGGTCCACGGCCACAGCAGCGCCAGGCTGGCGACCGCGCCAATCAGCGGGATGACGGACAGGATCGCGCTGACCAGGGCTAGGCCAACGATCAGGATCCAGAAGGTCTGACGGCCGATGCGGCCCTTGGTCGAAGTCAGTAGCTCGAGATAGTTTGGCATGAACGCCTCCTGTGATCTTTCCGAGGCTCATCATTGGCAGGCCTTCGACGTCGCGCCGGGCTGGGCGGCGTAAAGGCGGCGTGAAACGCGCCTGGATCGGGCTAGCAGGCGCCGGCGATGCGCTTGCCCTGCATCATGACCGCCGTCGTGACCGGTGGGCTGGCGCCGATGCGGCCGGTGCGCTGAACCGCCAGGTCGAAGGTGGAGTCGGTCAGGACGCCGCTGACCCTGATCGATCCGCCGCCGGGGCAGACGCCAGGTGCGTCGATCTTGCCAGGACCGCGCTCGGCGGCCAGGCGACAGGGCGCGAAGAGATCCGGAAACGCCGCCAGGCCCTTGTCCGCCCGCGCCGGCGAGACGCAGATTGAGGCGACCAGCGGCTTGGCCTCGCCCTGGGCCAGGGTCTGGACACGCCAGAGACCCGGCTCGAGGCTAGGCCTTGGCGCTGCGCCGATGAGAAGAAGGCTGGAGCCCGCCACGAACAGGCCGGTTCTCAAGGTCATGACGCTTCGATCCGGAGCGCGACCAGAGCGTCGCCCCCCATTCGTGTGACGTGGCCGAGGCGCGGCGCTCGGCGCGACCGTGAAAACGGCGTGAAATCTTGGCGTTCACCCTCTCGCCGCCGGTCTGTCGTCTGGCGCCGGAGCGGTGACTGTGCGAACCCAGGTTCACCGAGAGGCCGGCCGGAGGGGGAGATCTTGCGGGTGGAGACGACCTGGACCTTGCGCCTGCTGGACAATTTCCAGCTGGCGGGCCCGCGGGGCGACGCCCCGTTCAGCGCGCGCAAGGCCACCGCTCTGCTCGCCTATCTCGCCGTGCAGCCGACGCGGACGGCGCGGCGCGAGGTGCTGGCCAACCTGCTGTGGGAGAATGTCGATTACGCCCAGGCGCGGGTCAGCCTGCGCCAGGCTCTGGCGGCGATCCGCAAGATCGAGGGCGACAATCCCCCGCTGGTGATCGCCGACGCCGATTTCCTGAAGCTGTCGCCCGACGTCCTGACAGATGTCGCCGAGTTCGAACGCTTGTCGGGCGGTGACGAGGAGAGCCGTCGGCAGGCCGTGGCGCTCTATCGCACCGATCTCATGGCGGGCTTTGGCCTGCGCGATGGGCCGGCGTTCAACGAGTGGCTGGCCATCGAACAGGCGCGCCTGCGCCAGCAGGCGGTGTCCCTGCTCAGCGGCCTGATCGACGCGGCGGTCGCCGAGGGCGGCGATCTCAACCTCGGGGCCTCGGCCGCCTTGCGGCTGCTGGCGCTGGATCCCTTCAATGAGGCCGCCCACCGCGGCCTGATGACCATCTACGCCCGCCAGGGTCGCGCCGCCCTTGCCCTGTCGCAATATCGCAGCCTCAGCGAGTTGCTGCGCCGCGAGCTGCAGG
>JAEXJH010000708.1 GCA_023445955.1 Pseudomonadota bacterium | reverse complement strand
GCGCCAGACCATGAAGGATCTGGTTAGCTCGCGGTTGACCCGTGCCCGTTCAGCGACTTCGTGCGTTCGGGGTCGATCCAGCCGATATTCCCGTCTGGACGCCGATAGACCACGGACAACCCGCCGTGGGCGGCGTTCCTAAACACGATTGCCGGGTATGCGGTCAAGTCCAGTTCCATGACAGCCATGGAAACGGTCATCGTCTTCACCGCGGCCTGGGTTTCCGCGATGACCATGGCCGCGGGCGCGCCCGTCGGGTGGTCGGAGTCCACATCCCAGTCGTGCTCTTCGCCTTCGTCCACCTCGGGGGCGCGGAGGACGAACATGGCGGCGTTCTCGACCTGCTTGGCCGTGGCCGCCGGCGAATGACTCTTCAGACGTCGCTTGTAGCGCCTGATGCGCGTGTCGATCTTGGCCAGGGCCGAGTCGAACGCCGCGTGCGCGTCGCCTCCCGAACCATGGCTGATGAGTTGCTGACCCGAAGCCAGCTTGACTGAGCAATCAACGCGGAAGGCGTAGCCGTCCTTGCTGACCACGACCTCGGCGTTACCACCGCGATCGAAGTATTTCCCAATGCTCAGGGCGATTTCGTCGGAGACTCGCACTCGCAGAGCCTCACCAACGTCGACATGCTTGCCGGAGACTTGGACTTGCATATGACTACAACGCGCCTGTCGCAGGCGGGTGTCAAGCGGCGCTTTAAAGGCCTGTGGACGACCTCAGACGAGACCTGAAAAGACGCTTAAGAGCTTGCGCACGGCCATCACGACAACGTGCGCGCTGACGAACAGCAGAGCCCCGCTACCGACCGCCATCAGGTAGCCCAACAGCGCCAGAACGCCGTCCCTTTGCAGCAGAGCCAGCGCCAATACGGCGACCGTCGCGCCGGGCGCCAGATTGCCCAAAGGGATGGGCAAAACCAGCACCAGGGCCAGCAGGGTGCAGACCACGCCGATCGCCCGCTCACCCAATGGTGCGAACATCGGTCGCAGCCTTGGCCGGGTGATCAGCTCCATGCTGCGCACGATGGGCGCCAGGCGACGGAAGAGGCCGCGCAGGTCGTCGCGCTTCAGCGGCCTCTCGACCAGCGCCCTGGGCAGCCACGGCGTATCGGCGCCCATGGCGATCTGCGGGGCCAGGAACAGGATCGGCAGCGACAGGACCGTCGAGGAGCCTGGCGGCAGGGGCAGGCAGTTCAGCAGACCGAAGACCAGCAGCATGGCCCCGAAGGCGCGGCTGTCGAACGCCTCCAGCATCTCGCCCACGGTGAGCGTGGGCCGAGCGTCCTCGCCAAAGCCCTCGATCACGTCCGCGAGCGATTTCTCGTGCATTCCAACCCTTCCAGTCGCGGAAGGGGTCAGACCGCTTCCTTCATCTGACGGCGACGCTCCACCGACGATGGGATCCGCATGGCCTCGCGATACTTGGCCACGGTCCGGCGGGCGATGTCGACCCCGGCGGCCTTGAGAATTTCGACGATAGCATCGTCGGAGTGCACTTGGGCCTCGGTCTTCTCGGCGTCGACCAGGGCCTTGATCTTGTGACGGACGCTGGCGGCCGAGTGAGCCTCGCCGCCTTCCGACGACTGGATGGCCGAGGTGAAGAAGAACTTCAGCTCGAACACGCCGCGCGGGGTGGCGATGTACTTGTTGGAGGTGACGCGGCTGACCGTGCTCTCGTGCATGCCGATGGCGTCGGCGACGGTCTTCAGGTTCAGCGGGCGCAGGTGCTCGACGCCGAAGGCCAGGAAGCCGTCCTGCTGGCGGACGATCTCGCTGGAGACCTTCAGGATGGTCTTGGCGCGCTGGTCCAGGCTCTTCACCAGCCAGTTGGCGGTGGCCATGCAGTCCGAGACGAAGGTCTTTTCCTGGTCGGTGCGCGCGCCCTTGGCGACGCGGGCGTGATAGCGCTGGTCGACCAGCACGCGCGGCAGGGTGTCGGTGTTCAGCTCGACGTGCCACATGCCGCCCAGGCCCTCCCGGACCATGACGTCGGGCACCAGGGTCTCGGCCGGTTCGCTGTGATAGGCCGCGCCGGGACGCGGGTTCAGCGCGCGGATCTCGGCGATCATCTCGCGCAGGTCTTCGTCGTCGACGCCGCACAGGCGGCGCAGCGAGGCCATGTCGCGCTTGGCCAGCAGTTCGAGATTGTCGAGCATCGCCGCCATGGCCGGGTCGTAGCGGTTCTGGTCCTTAAGCTGCAGCGCCAGGCACTCGCGCACATCGCGGGCGAAGACGCCGACGGGCTCGAAGCCCTGAAGGGTCGCCAGGGTCTCTTCGACCAGGTCCAGGGCGCAGCCCAGGCGATCGGCCAGCTCGACGACATCGAGGCGCAGGTAGCCGCCCTCGTCGACGGCGTCGATCAGGATCTCGGCGATGGCGTTGCGGGCGGGGCTGAGGGCCGCCTGGACCAGCTGTTCGCGCAGGTGCGCGGCCAGGGTCGGGACGTCGGTCAGGGCGCGCTCATAGCCCTCGTCGCTTTCGAAGGAGCCGCCGCCGCCGGCGCGCGACCAGTCGATCTGGCCGCCGGCGTGCTCGGCTTCGGCGCCGTCGCCGGTGGCGCGCTCGCCCGGCGAGACGTCCTCGTGCGGCGTATCCATCTCGCGGCCGGCCGTCGTGTCGGCCACGGCGTCGACATGGGTCAGGCTGGCGTCGCGGACGGCTTCGACCTCGCCGGTCGGCTCGTGTTCGCCCTCGTCGCGTTGCAGGAGCGGGTTACGCTCCAGCTCGGCTTCGACGAAGGCGTCGAGCTCGATGTTCGACAGTTGCAGCAGCTTGATGGCCTGCTGCAGCTGCGGGGTGATGACGAGGCCCTGACCCTGGCGGATCTCGAGGCGGTGGCTGAGCGCCAATGCGCCCTCCTGACAAATCGAAAAACTTCGATCGCCATTGAAGGGCCTGTTTGGTTAACGGGTCGCCAACGCCTGCAATTCTCGGGCCGGTGCGACGTTCCGTCCCGGAAAATATCATGCCAGAGGCATTAACCCTTATGGGCCAAGCACTTGGTCCGGGTGCGGAGCGGTGACGCAGGCGCCTTTTGCCCACCCCTGCGCCAATTAATCACCAAGTTAGTCACCCAGGCGGGGCTCGCTGAAGCTGTCGCCCAGATAGACGCGCTTAACTTCCGGGTTCTCGACGATCTCGCGCGGCGAACCTTCGAACAGAACCTCGCCGGCGTGGATGATCGAGGCGCGGTCGATGATGTCCAGCGTCTCGCGCACGTTGTGGTCGGTGATCAGGATGCCGATGCCGCGGCCCTTGAGATAGCCGACCACTTCGCGGATGTCGGCGATGGCCAGGGGGTCGATGCCGGCGAACGGCTCGTCCAGCAGCATGAAGGACGGCTCGCTGGCCAGGGCGCGGGCGATTTCCACGCGGCGACGCTCACCGCCCGACAGGGCGACGGCCGGCGACTTGCGGATGTGGGTGATGCGCAGCTCTTCCAGGATGCTGGTGACCTGCTCGCGCGCCTTGCGCGGGTCCTTCTGGCGCATCTCGACCACGGCCATGACGTTCTGCTCGACCGTCATGCCCCGGAAGATGGAGGCTTCCTGCGGCAGGTAGCCGACGCCAAGGCGCGCGCGCTGGAACATCGGCTGGGCGGTGATGTTCTCGCCGTCCAGATAGATCGCGCCGTAGTCGGCGGCGATCAGACCCGTGACCATGTAGAAGCAGGTCGTCTTGCCGGCCCCGTTGGGACCCAGCAGACCGGCGACTTCGCCGCGCTTGAGGCGCAGGGACACGTTCTTGACGACCGGACGGTCGCCGAACGACTTGCCCACGGAATCGACGAACAGGCCGTCCATGTCGTTAGGAGTCAGGGTCATGAAACGCGGATCCTAGCGCTGGGCGGCGGGCTGGGCGGGCGCGGCCGGCGCGTCGTTCTTCTTGTCGTCCTGGTAGAACACCGCGCGCACCCGGCGCTGGGTGGTCTTGGCCGAGGCGTTCGATTCCAGCTTGGCGTCGTTGGTCTTGGTGTTGACCGTCAGCTTGTCGCCGCGGGCCACGTCCTTGCCCTTCACCAGCACCACGTCGCCGGTGACGATCGCGATGTTGTTGTCGAAGGTGTAGACGGCGCGGTCGCCGCGGGCGGTCTGGGTGTCGCTGACCATGTAGACGCCGCCCTCGGCTTCCATGCGCTGGGCCGCGCCGCAGGCGTTGGCGCCGTCCGCCGTCGTCCCGGCCTTGCGGGCGCTATAGACGGTGACCTTCTGGGCGCGCAGGCGCGAGCGGTTCTGCAGGATCTCCACATTGCCGGTGAAGATCGTGATGCACTTGCTGTTGATCGTTTCCTGGTTGTCCGCGGAAACGTCGACCGGCGTGCTGGAATCTTGAGCGTAGGCGCCGCCGGCCCCAAGCCCACACAGGATCAACGCGGTCGTCATCGCCGCCGCCGTCCGTCGCTTCATCAGAACCATGTCCTCATCCGTCGCGATCCGCCCTCGAAGCGAACCTGCGCCATTGATCTTCTTTACTGCCGTTCGAACCGGGCGCGAACCCCGCCGCGGAAGATGATGCGATCGCCCTTGTCATATACGGAGTAGGCGCGAGATTGCACCTGTCCGCTTGGGCCTTCGCCATTCATTGTCGTCTCGCCCGTGACATCGCCGGTCTTGGTGTCGACGAAGGATTCCTCCGACGCGAACCGGTAACCGGCGCCATCGTCCAGCCGGACGTCGGTCTTGAGCTGCAGCGCCATCGTATCCTGACGGTAGACGCCGTGCTTGGCGGTCATGCGCGTCGGGGTAGGCGAGCCCAGGTCCAGGGTCAGGGCCGGGTCCTCCAGGAAGATCCGGCGCGGGTCGTTGTCGTCACGGATCGCCGAGCGGGCCGTGATCATGAAGCTGCGCCCCTCGTTCGACTGACCGTAGAAGCGCGGCGTGATCAGCCGGATCTCGGTCTTGGTCTCGGTCGGCGGGTGGGTCGCGGCCATGTAGGTGCGCCAGCCGACCTGCGAGGCGACGATCAGCAGCAGACCGCCGATCGCGGCCGGCAGCAGGATGCGCGCCGCCAGAACGCGGCGCGAGCGGCGACGCCAGCGCGCGAGGTCGGCGCTCATCGTTCGTCCGGTCATGACCGCGGCCTGTTGCATCGGGTCCGTCAGCTGTGGGCGAAGATGTCCATATCCTCCCAGCCGGCCAGGTCGAGCGAGGCGCGGTGGGGAAGATAGTCGAACGCATGCTGGGCCAGAGCCATGCGGCCTTCGCGTTCCAGCATGGCGTTCAGCTTGAGGCGCAGGGCGTGCAGGTGCAGCACGTCCGAGG
>JAEXJH010000707.1 GCA_023445955.1 Pseudomonadota bacterium | reverse complement strand
GGCATAGGCGGCGATCAGGTCGTCGGCCTCGTAGCCGGCCAGCTCGATGGCCGGCACGCCGAACGCCAGGGTCGCCTCGCGGACCAGCGAGAACTGCGGGATCAGGTCCTCGGGCGGCGGCGGACGGTGGGCCTTGTACTGGTCGTACAGCGTGTTGCGGAACGTCTTCTCAGAGTGATCCCAGATCACCGCCAGGTGCGTGGGCGCGTCGCCCTGCATGTCGCGGATCAGCTTCCACAACATGTTGCAGAAGCCCTGGACGGCGCCCACCGGCAGGCCGTCGCTCTTGCGCGTCAGCGGCGGCAGGGCGTGATAGGCGCGGAACAGATAGGCCGAGCCATCGACGAGAAAGAGCCGGATGGCGGGGCCGTCCTGGGTCAGTTCGGAAGCGTTCGGAAGCGGGGGCGCGGCGACGTCGTTCATGGCCGGCAACATAGGGGGCGGACGTTGCGTCGGGAACCCTCTGGCGGCGCGCAAATCGATCGCTTATCCTCCACCTAAGGTCGAGCCGCGAAGGGGTCGTGGGCCGACTCTTCATGGGGTTTCCCGTGCTCTCGCGTACGCTTCTGCTGGCCCTGCTCACGGCCGGCCTTTCCCTTTCCGCCGTCGCACACGCGCAGGACGACGACGCCCCGCCCACAGGCTGGCGGCCGAACTTCACCACACGTGTGCCTGACGCCAAGATGAAGGCCGCCTTCCCGAAGGGGGCGACCGTCACCGGCAAGGCGCTGCTGGGCTGCGTCGCCGACAAAGGCGGCCGCCTGGTCGACTGCAAGGTGCTGCGCGAGGATCCTGTCGGCCAGGGCTTCGGCGAAGCGGCCCTGTCGGTGGTCGGCTACGAGCGGATCGCGACCAAGGACGCCCAGGGCGCCGCGACCGAGGGGCGCCCAGTCCGCACGGGATTCGAGTTCCTGGCCCCGGGCGACGCCAATCCCGACTGGCTGCGCAAACCGACCGGCGACGAGATCGCCAGCGTCTTTCCGAAAAAAGCCCTGGACGCCCACGTGGGCGGCCGGGCCGTGATCCGCTGCCAGGTCACCGTCGAAGGCTTCCTTGAAGGCTGCAAGGTCCGTTCGGAAACCCCCGAGGGCATGGATTTCGGCGCGGCCGGCTTGCAACTGATCCCACAGCTCCGAATGTCGCCGAAGATCCGCGGCGGCCACGCCGTCCCTGGTGGAGAAGCGTCCATTCCGATCACCTGGGAGGAACCGCGGGCCGGCGTCCCCGTGAACCGCACCTCGGTGGTGCTGGACCCGCCCTGGATGCGCGCGCCCAGCCAGGCCGAGATCAATGCGGCCTGGCCCAAGGCCGCAACGGGCTTGGCCTCTGGCCAGGCCACCCTGCGTTGCGCGCTGTCCTCCACGGGCGTGCTGCGATCGTGCAACGTGATCGCCGAAAGCCCCCATGGCAAAGGCTTCGGAGCCGCCGCTCGGGACCTGGCCAGGCTGTTCCGGATCCAGGTCGACCCTGCCGAGGCCAAGGCGATCGGCGATCTCAAGATCGACCTGCCCTTCCGCTTCCGCGACCCGGCGACGCCCGACACGCGCAAACTGACCAAGCCGCGCTGGATCCGCACCCTGACCGCCGAGGGCATGGTCGAAGCCTACCCCGAGGCGGCGATCAAGGCCGGCGTGAACGCCGGCATGGGCGCGGCGACCTGCACGGTCACCGCCACCGGCGAACTGACGGGATGTCATGCGGCCCGCGAAAGCCCGACCGGCCTCGACTTCGGCGCGGCGGCGGTCAAGGCCGTCTCGGTCATGCGCATGAACCCGTGGACCAAGGAAGGCGATACGGTCGACGGCTTGGTCATCACCATTCCGGTCGCGTTCACCTGGACCGACAACGGCGCCAAGCCCGCCAACTAGGCCGCGCCGCGAGCCCTGCTGGCCGCCGCCCCAGAAACCCTCGCCTTGCGCACGGGGGGCGGGAGGCGTACGGGAACCACGCTCCGCGCCAGACGCGGACCTACAGTATTCAGGAGAGCGCGATGGGTTACCGGGTCGCCGTGGTCGGCGCCACGGGCAATGTGGGCCGCGAGATGTTCAACATCCTCGAGGAAGTCAAATTCCCGGTCGACAAGATGCACGCCATCGCCAGCCGCAAATCCATCGGCGTCGAAGTCTCGTTCGGCAACCAGATCCTGCACTGCGAGGACCTGGAGCAGTTCGACTTCTCGACCGTCGACATCGTGCTGATGAGCGCCGGCGGCGCCATCTCCAAGGCCTGGGGCGAGAAGATCGGCGCGGCCGGTCCGATCGTCATCGACAACAGCAGCCACTTCCGGATGGACCCGGACGTGCCGCTGGTGGTGCCGGAAGTGAATCCGGACGCCGTCAACAAGCTGCCCAAGAACATCATCGCCAACCCCAACTGCTCGACCGCGCAGCTGGTGGTGGTGCTGGCCCCTCTGCACGCCGAAGCCAAGATCAAGCGCGTCGTCGTCTCGACCTACCAGTCGGTGTCGGGCGCGGGCAAAGAGGGCATGGACGAGCTGTGGGACCAGACCAAGGGCGTGTTCGTCCTGGGCGCCCCGCCGCCCAAGAAGTTCACCAAGCAGATCGCCTTCAACGTCATCCCGCACATCGATGTGTTCATGGAAGACGGCTACACGAAGGAAGAGTGGAAGATGATGGCCGAGACCAAGAAGATCTTGGATCCGGCGATCAAGCTGACCGCCACCGCCGTGCGCGTGCCGGTCATGGTCGGCCACGCCGAGTCGGTGAACATCGAGTTCGAGACCCCGCTGGACGAGGAAGACGTCCGCGAGATCCTGCGCGACGCCGACGGCGTGGAAGTGATCGATAAGCGCGAGGACGGCGGCTACATGACGCCGAAGGAAGCCGCCGGCGAGTTCCCGGTCTATGTCTCGCGCATCCGCACCGACCCGACCGTCGAGAACGGCATCGCCCTGTGGTGCGTGGCCGACAACCTGCGCAAGGGCGCGGCCCTGAACGCGGTGCAGATCGCCCAGCTGCTGCACGACAAGGGCCTGATCAAGCAGAAGACCCCGGCCTAACCCCCGCAACAAGCGGGTGGAAATCAGGGCTCCCGGGGCGCAGGTCCCGGGAGCCTTTTCATTTTCGAGCATGAAGGACGACGGCATGTCGGCGAGCGTGACCGAGACCCAGACCGACAACCGCTCGGCCTACGCCGCCGGCGTCGGCTGCTACGTGCTGTGGGGCTTCCTGCCCCTCTATTTCCACCTGCTGTCGAACCTGGGCGTGTCGTCGTGGGAGATGATCGCCCACCGCTCGCTGTGGTCGGTGCTGTGGGCCGCCGGCCTGGTGCTGATCGCCCGGCAAAGCGGCCAGGTCGCCCAGGTGCTGCGCCAGCCGCGCACCCTGGGCATGCTGCTGCTGTCGACGGCGGCGATCTTCAGCAACTGGACGATCTACGTCTTCGCCGTGAATGCCGGCCACGTGATCGAGGCCAGCCTCGGCTATTACATCAACCCGCTGATGAACATGGCCGCCGGGGCCCTGCTGTTCCGCGAGCGCATGACCAAGGAAGGCAAGGTCGCCATCGCCTTCGCGGCCGTCGGCGTCGTCATCCAGACGATCGCGCTGGGCCATCTGCCGATCGTCTCGCTAGGCCTGGCGGCCACCTTCTGCGCCTACGCCATCCTGCGCAAACAGGTGAAGGCCGACGCCCAGACCGGCCTCTTCATCGAGTGCGCGTACCTCGCCCTGCCCGCGCTATTCTACGTGCTGCACCTGACCCGGACGGGCCAAGGCCATTTCGGCCAAGGCGCCAGCGTCACGGCCCTGCTGGCCCTGGCCGGCCCGGCCACGGTCGCGCCGCTGGCGCTGTTCGCCTGGTCGGCCCGCCGCCTGCCGCTGAGCGCCGTCGGCTTCCTGCAGTTCATCGCCCCGACGATCCAGTTCCTGCTGGGCGTGGCGTTCGGCGAGGCGTTCACGCCGCTGCGGGCGCTGTCGTTCCTATTCATCTGGCTAGGCGTGGCGACCTTCGCCTAAGGGGCCTGGAAGAAGACCAAGGCCCTGGCGCCGGCCTGAGGTCCAGGCCATGGTCTGCCTATGGACGAGCAGATCTCCAAAGGTCGCGGCCGGCTGATCCTGGCCGCGCCCGTGCTGGGCTCCAGCCTGGCCTTCATCGACGGCTCGGTCGTCAATGTCGCCCTGCCGGCGATCCGGACAGCGTTGAAGGCCGATCCGGCGCAGATCCAGTGGATCGTCAACGCCTACCTCCTGCTGCTCGGCTCGCTCGTCCTGATCGGCGGTTCGGCCGGGGATCGCTTCGGCCGGCGCAAGGTGTTCATGGTCGGGGTCACCCTGTTCGCCCTGGCTTCGCTGGCCTGCGCCCTCTCGCCCACCGTCCAATGGTTGATCGCGGCGCGGGCGGCGCAGGGCGTGGCGGCGGCGATGGTCGTGCCGGCCAGCCTGGCCATCCTGGGCGCGGCCTTCGACGAGGACGCCCGCGGACCGATGATCGGGGCCTGGGCGGGCTTTGGCGCCGTCACCGCCGCCATCGGGCCGGTGCTGGGCGGCTGGCTGGTCGACGCGGTGTCGTGGCGGGCCATCTTCCTGATCAACCTGCCGATCGCCGCCGCCACCGTCTGGCTGACTTTGAAGGCGGTCCCCGAGAGCCGCGATCCCGACGTGCAGCATCTGGACTGGCGCGGCGCGGTGCTGGCCGCCAGCGGCCTGGGCGCCCTGACCTGGGGGCTGACGGCGGCCGGCGCGCGCGGCTGGCAGAGCGTGGAAGTCTGGAGCGCTCTTCTGGCCGGCGCCGCGACCCTGGTCGGCTTCGTCGTGCTGCAGGGCCGCGAGGCGCATCCGATGATGCCGCTGTCGCTCTATCGCTCAACCACCTTCAGTGGCGCCAACCTGCTGACCCTGGCTCTGTATTTCGGCCTGACCGGGGCGATGTTCTTCCTGCCCTACGAGCTGATCGCCAGGCACGGCTACAAGGCCGCCCAGGCGGGCGCGACCCTGCTGCCGATGTCGCTGGTCATGGGGAGCTTGTCCGGCGTCGCGGGCCGCGTGGCCAACAAGGTCGGGGCGCGCGCCATGCTGACGGTCGGTCCGATCACCGCCGGGATCGGTTTCGGCCTGCTGGCCGGACCGTGGATCGGCGGCGGCTTCTGGACCGGCGTCCTGCCCGCCCTGCTGGTCCTGGCCCTGGGGATGACGATCAGCGTCGCGCCGCTGACCAGCACGGTGATGGCCGCCGTGCCCTCCAGCCATTCGGGCGTCGCCTCAGGAATCAACAACGCCGTCGCCCGCATCGCCGGCTTGCTGGCCGTGGCGGTGCTGGGCCTCGTCTATTTCGCGCCCGGAGGCGGCGGCTATCCGTGGGTGATGGGCATCAGCGCCATGGCCGCGATCGTGGCCGGCCTGGTCGGCGCGGCGACGATCAGAACCGGTGCGCGAGACCCACGACCAGCTCCAGGTCCGGCGTCTGGCGGTTGAGGCCGGCATAGACCGAGGCGTCCAGCTGGACGTCCTTCAGCGCCTTGGGCGTCCAGGCGGCGGTCGGGTCGAAGCTGGCCTGGGTGACGTGGCCCGACGGGTCGTCGTCGCGATCGACCCACAGCTCCGCGCCCATGTTCACCGCCCCGACCGCGCGGCCGACGCCGCCGGCCAGAGCGTAGCCCGCGTGGCGGCCCGAACCGCTGACGTTTTCGCGCGCCTCGACCTGCGGCGACAGGCTGAGCGACCAGTCGGCGGTGAGCGGGACCGAGACAGGAACGATCACCCCGCCCTGCCAGAGGTCCGAGCCGATGCCGTGCGAGCCGGTCGGCGCGGTGACGAACGGCTGCACGGCGACCGAGAAACCATCACCGCCGGGCTTCTTTAGCGACCACCGCAGGGCCGCGCCCAGGTCGCCCGTCCCCGAGACCACGTCGACGACGCCATGGTCCTTGGTGCGGATGCGCTCATGGGTGGTCCAGCTCAGCTGCCCCTCGACGGTGGAGGTCAGGCCCAGGCGCAGCTCCAGCCCGCCATAGGACACGTCGTCGACCGACACCCCGCCGCCCCGGCTGAACGCAGCGTCGACGCCGCCGACCTCGGCCTGGACGCGACCCTTGTCAAGCACGCACGGCGGCGAGCCCTTGCCGGGCCGGTCGGCGCAGAAGTCGCGGTCTGCGGCCTGGGCGGCGCCAGCCATGGCCAGGACAACGATGATCCCCGCCAGCGCCCGCATCACAGCGACGCGTAGGCCGCTTCGATCAGGCGCACCGCGCGCGGATCGCCGATCAGGGCGTTGCCCTGCTTGTTCATCACGTATGAGCCCGAAACGCCGCGCGACGGATCGGCGAAGGCGCACGAGCCGCCCCAGCCGGAGTGACCGAAGGCGTCGGCCGTCGGGCCGTAGAACATGTTGGGCTCATTGCGCATGAAGCCCGCGCCCCAGCTGATCACATAGGGCAGGACCAGGTCCGTGCCGACGATGCGCTGGGTCGTGGCGGCCTTGATCCCGGCCGGGGTGATGATCGAGCGGCCGCCCAGGGTTCCGTCGGTGGCCAGGGCGCCCATCAGGCGGGCCAGGGCCTCGGCGGTGGCGTGGCCGTTGGCCGAGGGGATCTCGACCCGCCGCCACTCGGCCGCGCCTTTGCCGCCGGGCGACGACCACGGCTTGAGGAAGGCGGCCTGCACAGCGGCGTTGATCTCGCCGAACTTCGGCAAGGCCGTCGGGCGCATCAGCTCGGCGACCCGGCCATGCTCGCTGTCGGGCAGGCCGATCCACAGGTCCAGGCCCAGGGGCTGGCAGATGTCCTCGCGTAGCGCCGTGCCCATCGTCCGGCCGTCGACGCGGCGGAAAATCTCGCCGGCCAAGTAGCCGAAAGTCACCGGGTGATAGCCGCTGGCCGAGCCGATCGGAAACAGCGGGGCCATGGCCGCCAGCTTGGCGCAGGTGGCGTCCCAGTCGAACCACAGGGCCGGATCCGTCTCGTCCGGGAAGCCCGACAGGCCGGCCTGGTGCGACAGGGCCTGCTCGACCGTGACCTCGCCCTTGCCGTTCTGGGCGAACTCCGGCCAGACATCGGCGACGGGCTGGTCGTAGGCCAGGCGGCCTTCATCCACGAGGCGGGCGACCATCAGGGCCGCCACGGCCTTGGTGGTCGAGAACAGGGCCGTCAGGGTGTCGGGGCCGAAGGCCACCTCGCGCTTGCGGTCGGCGAAGCCGCCCATCAGGTCGACGACGATCTCGCCGTCGATGGCGAACGCGAAGCGCGCGCCGAGTTCGCCGTTGTCGGCGAAGTTCTGCTCGAATGCCTCGCGGACGCGGGCGAACTTGTCGGGGCAGAGGCCGGTGATCTCGCTCATCAGGCCAGCCGCTCGATGCGGACCGTCGGCGAGGTCTGCTTGATCCGCGCGCCCATGGCCACGATCGGCAGCTCCGGGGCGTTCCAGACATTGGCGGCGGTGACCGTTTCGGCCACCCCGCCGACGGCGCGGGCCAAGCCGTACGAGAAGGTCTGCCCCTCCAGGATCGAGGCGGCGTAGAGGGCGGTCAGCAGGTCGCCGGTGCCGTTGGGCGAGCGCTCGGCCTTGGCGTGGGCGGCCAGCCAGGCTTCCTTCTTGTCGGCCAGCACGGCGCCGATCTCGGCCCCGCGATGGACGGACGAGACCAGCGTGATCTTGCCCAGCAGACGGGCGGCGCGCATGGCGTTCTGAGGATCGCGGGCGTCGGTCCCGGTCAGTTTCTGCAGCTCCCAGGAATTGCAGGCCACGACGTCGCTGCGCGGGATCAGGTCGGCGATGATGGCGTCGGCGGTCTCGGTCGGGATGTAGAGGCCCTTGCCGGCGTCGCCCATGGTCGGGTCGACGATCACGATCGGACGGCGGGTGGCCGCGCCGTTCGGGCGAGGCGACTCGCGCACCGCATCGATCACCCGGGCCGCGGCCCGCACCTGGGCGGCGGTGGCGAAGTAGCCGGTGATGACCAGGTCGACGAGGCCGAACATCCCGTTGGCCTCGATGCCGTCCAGCATGCCCTCGAACACCTCGATCGGCACGGGCGCCCCGCCGGGGATGCCCCAGCCGGGATGGCGGCCATACAGCACGGTCGGCACGACCATCGAGTCGATGCGGAATTGCGCCAGGGCGGTGGCTTGCGCCGTCGCGCCCACCTGGCTGCCGGCGACGTGGCTGGAGATGATCAAGGCTAACGGCATGCCAAAGCGATTAGCCGAGCAATGCGGACTTGAATAGGGCGGCTTTTCAT
>JAEXJH010000706.1 GCA_023445955.1 Pseudomonadota bacterium | reverse complement strand
GGCCCAGCGGCACGGCGGTCGAGTTCTTGACGCCACGGATGACGATGCGGCTCTCGATGTTGCTCACCAGGCCCAAGGACAGCAGCTTGTCGCGCAGGAATTCGTCGAAGGCGTGCATGTCGCGGGTGACGATACGCATCTCGTAGTCGGCGGCGCCGGTGACGGTGGCGCACTGCACGACCTCGGCCCACTTGCCGACGGCCTGTTCGAACGTGTCCAGATTTTCCTTGGTCGGAAGAGACAGCTTGACGGTGCAGTAGACTTCGAAGCCCAGGCCCAGCTTTTCGCGGTCCAGGATCGTCACGCGGCGCTGGATGACGCCGGCGTCTTCAAGGCGCTTGATCCGGCGCCAGCACGGGCTGGACGAGAGGCCGACCCGTTCGGCGATCTCGGCGACGGACAGTCCGGCGTCGTGTTGGATGAGATCTAGAATCTTGGCATCCACGGCGTCGAGTTGTTCGGACAAGAAATTCCTCCCCCAAGTGGGCGTTGACGCTCCAATTTTGCGCAAAGGGGCCACGAGTCGGGCACGCCTTGGGCAAACAATTTCCGCGCTTCTATAAGATATTGCGTTACGGGCGAGAAGACCCCGGAGGAAAATTTTTGCCATGCGGCACTCGGAAGTCACGCTCGACGACAAATATGTGCTCGAAGATGGTCGCGCCTTCATCACTGGCGTGCAGGCCCTCCTCCGAGTTTTGCTCGACAGAAAGCGCCTCGATCGCCTCGCGGGCTTGAACACCGGGGGCTATCTTTCCGGCTATCGCGGCTCGCCGCTGGGCGGTCTGGACCAGCAGGCCGCGCGCATCAAGAAGCTGCTGACCGCGCACGACGTGGTCTTCCAGGAAGGCCTCAACGAGGACCTCGCGGCCACCGCCGTGTGGGGCAGCCAGCAAGCCAATCTGTTCCCCGGCGCGCTTTATGATGGCGTGTTCGGCATGTGGTACGGCAAGGCGCCCGGCGTCGACCGCACCGGCGACGTCTTCAAGCACGCGAACTTCGCGGGGACGTTCCCGACCGGCGGCGTGCTGGCGGTGGCCGGCGACGACCACGGCTGCAAGAGCTCGACCCTACCGTCGCAATCGGAATTCGCCTTCCAGGACTTCGAGATGCCGGTGCTGTCGCCGGCCGACGTGCAAGAAGTGCTGGACTACGGCATCCTCGGCATCGCCATGTCGCGCTTCTCGGGCCTGTGGACGGGCATGATCGCCCTGGCCGACACTATGGACTCGGGCGTGACCATCGACGTCTCGCTGGGCCGCCACCACGCGGTCACCCCCGACTTCCCGTTCCCGCCCGGCGGCCTGGGCATCCGGCTGAAGGACCAGCCGATGGAGAAGGAACGGCGGATGCGGCTGCACAAGCTGCCCGCCGCTTTGGCCTTCGCCCGCGCCAACCAGATCGACCGCGTGGTGCTGGGCGCCTCGCACGTGAAGGTCGGTAAGGCGCGTCTCGGCATCGTCTGCCAGGGCCAGGCCTACAAGGACGTGCTGGAGGCCTTCACGGCCATGGGCATGACCCTGCAGGAAGCCGCCGACCTGGGCGTCTCCATCTATAAGGTCGGCATGCCCTGGCCGCTGGAGCCGTTGGGCCTGCGCGCCTTCGCCGCCGGTCTCGAGACCCTGATGGTCATCGAGCACAAGCGCGGCCTGATCGAGCCCCAGGCTCGGGCGGCGCTCTATGATCTTCCCGCGCAAGCGCGTCCGCGCATCATCGGCAAGATCGACGAACGCGGCGCGCCGCTGCTGTCGGAACTGGGCGCGCTATCGGTCGCCGAAATCGCCCTGGCCATCTACGACCGCCTGCCGGACGGCCCGCACATGGAGCGGGCCCGCGCCTATCTAAACCGCGTCTCGGCCGCCGGCGTCGCCGCCGTCAGCCTGGCCGCCGATCAGGCCCGCAAGCCGTTCTTCTGCTCGGGCTGCCCGCACAACACCTCGACCAAGCTGCCCGACGGTTCGCGGGCCCTGGCCGGCATCGGTTGCCACTACATGGCCGGGTTCAACGACCCGATGACCGACCTCAACACCCACATGGGCGGCGAGGGCCTGACCTGGGTCGGCGCAGCGCCGTTCACCAGCGAAAAGCACGTCTTCCAGAACCTGGGCGACGGCACCTACAACCACTCCGGCTCGCTGGCCATTCGCGGCGCGGTCGCGGCCAAAACCAACATCACCTACAAGCTGCTCTATAACGACGCCGTCGCCATGACCGGCGGCCAGCGCGCCGAGAGCGGCTTCACCCCCGCCCAGATCACCCGCCAACTGGCGGCCGAGGGCGTGACCAAGACCGTCATCGTCGTCGACGAGCTGGAGCGCTACCAGGGCGTCACCGACCTGGCCCCCGGCGTCGAGATCTTCCCGCGCTCGGACCTGATGCGCGTGCAAGAGATGTTGCGCGACACGCCCGGGACCACGGTGCTGCTCTACGACCAGACCTGCGCCACCGAAAAGCGCCGCCGCCGCAAGCGCGGTTCGATGCCCAAGGCGACCAAGCGCGTCTTCATCAACCCGCTGGTCTGCGAAGGCTGCGGCGACTGCTCGGTGAAGTCCAACTGCGTCTCGGTCGAGCCGCTGGCCACCGAGTTTGGCCGCAAGCGCAAGATCAACCAGTCGTCCTGTAACCAGGACTACTCCTGCGTGGAGGGCTTCTGCCCGTCGTTCATCACCCTGGAAGGGGCTGAAAGCGCCAACAGCAAGAAGCTGCCGGCGGCCCTGACCGCCGAGTCGACGCCGCTGCCCGAGTTCGAGCCGCTGACCGGCGTGCGCAAGATCCTGTTCACGGGCGTGGGCGGCACCGGCGTCACCACCG
>JAEXJH010000705.1 GCA_023445955.1 Pseudomonadota bacterium | reverse complement strand
CACCGATAGCCTCTCGCACGACCTGCGCTCGCCCCTCACCCGCCTGCGTGGATCGCTGAACCGCGCCCTGGACGAGGACCTGCCCGACGACCAGCGGCTGGCCCTGATCGTCGAGGCCCAGGCCCAGTGCGAGCAGGTGCTGGCCACCTTCGGCGCGCTGCTGGACATCGCCCGGGCCGAGACCGGCCTTTCCCGCGACTTGATGGCGCCGGTCGATCTGACGGAAATGGTCCGCGACCTGGGCGAGCTGTTCGAGCCGGTGATCGAGGACGCCGGCCAGGTGCTGAGCGTTCAGGCGCCGGAGACGCCGGTGACGCTGATCGGCCACGAGCTGATCCTACGCCAGGCGCTGGGCAATCTGCTGCACAACGCCGCCCGCTACGCCGGCGACGGCGCGCGCGTCATCCTGTCGCTCGAGCTTAGCGAGACCGAGATCCAGCTGGTCGTCGCCGACACCGGCCCCGGCGTGCCCGCCGACCAGCGCGGCCGGGTGGTCGAGCGCTTCGTGCGGCTGGACGAGACCCGCTCCACGACCGGCTCGGGCCTGGGCCTGGCCATCGCCGTGGCCTGCGCCAAGCTGCATGGCGGGCGACTGGACCTGGAGGACAATCATCCAGGCCTGCGCGTCGTGCTGCGCCTGCCCGTCTCAGCCTAACCTCACAAAAAATCCAGGTTGCCGCCAAGCGCGCGTCAGGCGGCGGCGCGATCACTCTCCCCGCTCACCGAGGGCGGAGGACCTGAAGCCATGCGCGACGCCATCCTGAAACTGGACGCAGAGGCCCGGCGGCTGCTGGGCCATGGCTTTCGCGAGCTGGAAAGCGAGGAGCGCCGGGTGATCCTGCAGATCGTCCGCCGCGCCACGATCGCCCGCAACGTCGCCGACGAGACCGACGAGGCCGCCTCGTTCGGTCAGCGCCTGGCCGACCGCGTCGCCGAGATCGGCGGCTCCTGGGGCTTCATCATCAGCTTCCTGATCTTCCTGGCCGCCTGGACCGTCGCCAACGTGCTGGTCCTGCCGCGCTTCGGGATGCGGCCGTTCGACGCCTATCCCTTCATCTTCCTGAACCTGATCCTGTCGATGGTCGCCGCCATCCAGGCCCCGATAATCATGATGAGCCAGAACCGCCAGGCCTCGAAGGACCGGGCCGCGGCCGAGCACGACTACGAGGTCAACCTCAAGTCGGAGCTGGAGATCATGGCCCTGCACGAGAAGCTGGACGCCCTGCGCGCCCGCGAAATGACCGACATGACGGCGCATCTGATCGCCCTGACTCAGGACCTGGCCGCCGACCGCCGCGCCCGTCCCGTCAGTGAGGTCGTCGATGTCTGACATCGCCCAGACCGTCTTTACGCCCGACGAGAACTCCGCTCCCTTGGGCGACATGGGACAAAACGGCTTCAGCGTTCTCAAGACCGTGCTGGCGCGCCTGGCGCCGGTCGTGTTGCTGGCGGCGGCCGGCTACGTGCTGTGGCGCGAGCTGCATGTCCTGTCGCTGGGCGCGGTCGCCAGCGAGATCCGCGACTGGGGCGTGGGCCGCCTGGCCATGGCCGCCCTGATGGTCGCCGCCAGCTACGGCCTGCTGGCCGCCAACGAGCAGCTGGCCCTGCGCTGGGCCGGCGTGAAGATCCCGCTGCGCTCGGGCCTGACGGTGTCATTCATCGCCTACGCCTTCGCCAACAGCATCGGCCTGACGCCGATCGTGGCCGGCGCCGTGCGCGCGCGGCTCTATGGCCGCCACGGCGCCGACGTCGGCAAGGCCGCACGCACCACCCTCTTCTGCGCCGTCGCCTTCGCCCTGGGCCTGGCCACTCTCACCGGCGTCAGCCTGCTGACCGCATCGCCGACCATGTTCGAGACCCTGCATCTGCCCCCCGCCCTGGCGCGCGGCGCGGGCGTGGTCCTGCTGGCCTTCCCGCTGGGATACCTCGCCGCCTGCGCCCTGGCGCGGGGAACGCTGCGGGTGTTCGGTCGGACGTTCACCCTGCCCCCGCTGCCCTGGGCCCTGGCCCAATGGGCGATGGGCCTGGCCGACAATCTGGTCACCTCGGGCCTGGTGTGGATGCTGGTCGGCAGCGCCGCGCCGTCCTTCCCCAGCTTCGCCAGCGCTTATGCGGTCAGCACGGCCGCCGGCCTGTTCTCGGGCCTGCCGGGCGGCGTCGGCGTGTTCGAGGGCGCGATGCTGGCCCTGCTGCCGAACCTGGACCGCGCGGCCCTGGCCGCCGCCTTCGTCGGCTATCGCCTGTTCTACTACGTCATCCCGCTGGTCCTGGCGGCGTTCATGCTGCTGGCCCAGGAGTCCGGCGCGCGGCGCGTGGGGCTGATGGCCCGCCGCCTGTGGCGCGAAGCCGGCCCCGCCGCCACGGGCCTGGCCTCGTTCGTGCTGGGCGGCGCCCTGGTGCTGATCGCCGTCGGCCGCATCCCGACCGACCGCCTCGGTTTCCTGCGCTCGGTCGTGCCGCTGATCGTGGTCGAGACCAGCCACCTGATCTCGCTGGCCGCCGGTCTGGCGCTGATGGTGCTGTCGCTGGGCCTCTTCCGACGTCTGGCCAGCGCCCGGATCGTCGCCATCCCGGTCGCCCTCGTCGCCGCCTCGACCGCCCTGCTACGCGGCCTGGACTTCGCGCCGGCTTGCGTGGCTCTGGTCCTGGCCCTGGTGCTGCTGGCGTCCCGGCGCCTGTTCACCCGCAGCGGCGCGGTCGATCGCGACGAGTTGGCCCCGTGGCTGATCAGCGGCGTGGTGGCCGTGTTCGTCGGCTCCATCGCGCTAGGGGCGTGGATCTATGAGCGCGCGCCGTTCGAGACGCGCCTGCTGACCCACTTCGGCTACCACGCCGACCATGCCCGCTTCATGCGCTCGATCGCCCTGCTGGGCGGCCTTATCCTGGCCGGTGGCGTCTGGCGCCTGGCGCGCTTGCCTCATGCCTTGGCGCCGCTGGCGCCGCCCGCCGAACTCGACGCGATCCGCCCCCTGGTCGAGGCCTCGCCCGACACCACTGCGCGCCTGGCCCTGACCGGCGATAAGGCCATCCTGGCCACGCCGGACGCTTTCCTGATGTACGGCGCCGAGGGCTCCAGCCTGATCATGCTGGGCGATCCGGTCGGCGATCGCGCCGCGGGCAAGGACCTGCTGTGGCGCTTCCGCGAACTGGCCGACCGCCAGGACGCGCGGCCGGTGATCTATCACGCCAGCGGCGAGCGGATCACCGATTACCTGGACCTGGGCCTATCGGCGCTGAAGCTGGGCGAGGAAGCCCGCGTGCCCCTGGCCGAGTTCGAGCTGGCCGGCGGCGCACGGCGCAATCTGCGCCAGAGCCACACCCGCGGCCAGCGCGACGGCCTGCGCCTGGAAGTCATTCAGCCGCCGATCGCCGACGACCTGATGGCGCGCCTGAAGACCGTGTCCGACGCCTGGCTGCTGGACCATGGCGGCCGCGAGAAAGGCTTTTCGCTGGGCCGTTTCGCTCCCGACGTGCTGCGCCACGACCCGATCGCCCTGGTCTGGCGCGGCGAGGACCTGGTCGCCTTCGCCAACATCTGGACCGGCGGCGGCGTCGAGGG
>JAEXJH010000704.1 GCA_023445955.1 Pseudomonadota bacterium | reverse complement strand
CCCCTGGATCGCTCCAGGGGCTCGTTCGTGCAGGCGGGACGCTGCGCCTAAAGGGCGCGGCGGCCGGCGACGAGGTGGTAGATGAACAGCACCACGACCGCGCCGATGGTGGCCACCAGCAGGCTGTAGAGATTGAAGCCGGTGACCCCAGCGCTGCCGAACTGGTTGAACAGGAAGCCGCCGACCAGGGCGCCGACGATGCCCAGGACGAGATCCAGAACCAAGCTGCCGCCGCTGCGGTTGACCAGCTTGCTGGCGATGAGGCCGGCCACGAGGCCAAGCACGATCCAAGCGAGAATGGACACTGAAGGTCTCCAAGTGATGCGCCGTCGCCGGCTGAGGCCTTGATAAGCCAGGGGCGAGCGCTTGGTTCCGCCACCGCCGTCCTGGTCGCGCCGGACGGACCTTTACGCCGGCTCGCCCCCTCGACACTCGCGCCGCCGCGCGTCAGGCGCTCACCCTAGCGATGGCGGCCAGGACGCCTCTGTGTCCCGGCCGCGACGCCCTAATATTCCTCGGCCAGCATCAGCGTCAGCACGCGCCGCGTCACCGCCGGGTCGGCCGCGTCCGGCGAGGCCAGGGCGAGGTTCAGGGCGTAGTAGTCGATCTTCCAGAACAGGCGCTGCCCTGGATCTCGAAGGCCCCGAAGTCGCGTTCGCCATAGGGGTCGTTGTCTTCGCTAAAGTCGCAAAAGGCGGCCACGGCCGCCACGGCCTGCACCATGGCCAGTTCCCTGGGGCCTAGACGCCAGGGGTCATCACCCAGCCCTGGCCGGACTGGGCGCGGTGCTGGTCGTTCATCCGCCTACGAGCTTGATCGCATGCCCGCATGTCGCGCTTTCAGGAGGGTGCGTCCCGCACATTCGACAGCGCGACCGCTCGAGACGGTGAAGCGCGGCGCGATCCCTGAAAGGCCGTGCACCAGGCCGTCAAAACCTGTGGATAGCGAGCCGGCGAAAACCAACCGGCAACCATCCTGCGCGAGAACCCGGGCATGGGATTGAGCCGTGAGGTTTGGTCATGGATTTTCAGGAACACACACAAAACCATCACAACATCCGCGAAGCGCTCGTCGCGGCCCTTAGCGAGCGACAACCGGTCGATCTGGTCGCCTTGCGATCGGATCGTCATTGCCCGACGGGCTGCTGGATCCACGGCGAGGGCGCCCGGCGCTGGGCCGGCAACCATGCCCTTCTAGGGCTGATGGAGAGCCATCGCACCTTCCACCAGCAGGCGGGCTTGGTTGCCGACCTAATCAATCGCGGGCAATGGGCCGAGGCGCAGAAGTCGCTTCGCCACGGGTCGCCCTTCGCCTTGGCGCATTCAGACCTGATCGCGGCCCTCAGGCGAATGCGGGCGACGGCCGAGTCTCTCGCGGCCTAGCTAAGCGCGCAGCGCCAGGGCCGCTTCCGTGTCCGCCGCGTGCGGTGGAAACAGGAACCGGCCGGCGCGCGCGCCATCGCGCAAGCGGATCTCCAAGACCACAGGCTCACCCGCGTCGGCCAGGCGATGAGCCCGGTCCCGCGCGGCCTGCTCCGCCCGGGCGCCGGTGGGAAACATAAGAGGACTGTCGCGGAAGTCGCCGCGGACGATCCAGCCGTCGCTCGACGGCTCGACAAAGATGAAACAAGGCATGGTCATAGCGCAGAAAAAGCAAAGTGGACGAAGTGGCGGCCGGCCCCTTCGCTGGCTGGCCGCCCGCCCCCACTCAAGAGAACATGTCGCGATCCAGGCGGCACAGCGCGGACAGGACCTCGCTGAGCGGCACAGGCGCGGGCGTTCCCAAGAGCCATCTGTGACTGGGCCGATGCTCGACCGCGCTGGCATCGGAAGCCCAGGCCGCCAGGATCTCGCGCTTTTCGGTAAGATCGAGATCCTGATCCTTGAGCACCTCCAAGGGATGGAGGAAGCCGACCGCCGGTCGAACGGGCCATCGACGCGCCCGCTCGGTCGCAGGGGTGTCCGTGCGCATGGCGAGCTCCTTATGCGGCCTTGCGCGCCTTGGCCGGCTTGAGCTCCAGCGCCTGCTGGCGCGCGCCGACCCCGATCGCGATCTGCTGGGGCTTCAAGGCCTCGGGCACCTCGCGGACCAGATCGATCGACAATACGCCATGGGCATGGACGGCGTCCTTGACGACGACATAGTCGGCCAGTTCGAACCGGCGCTCAAAAGCGCGCTGCGGCAAGCCCTGGTGCAGGAAGGTCCGCGCGCCCTGGCCTTCGTTCGCCGCCCTTCGCCCCTTGATCACCAGGAGGTTCGGCTGGGCCACGACCTCGAGATCGGTTGGCGCGAAACCCGCGACCGCCAGCGAAATGCGGTAGGCGGCCTCGCCGGTCTTTTCGATGTCGTACGGCGGATAGCTGGCGCTCGCCTCAGTGCGGAGCGCGGTCTCGACGAGATCGACCATGCGATCCACACCGATCATGGAGCTATAGAGGGGGGTGAAATCAAACGGAGTGCTCATTTCCATCTCCTCGAAAGCAAGTTGGACATGAGGGACGCCGAGCCAAGCGCTCCGCGCCCCAGGGCCAGGCCCTGTCGGCGCCCGGCAAGCAGCCGATGAATTAGGACAAAGCGCAAACGCGTCAAGACGCTTGCATCAGAAAATTTTCGATCCCTATACCAATGCATTACCCGGCCCGAGAGAGAGGTCGCGCTGGCGGCTCTCGCGATCCTTAGCCTCGGCGCTCGCGATCGTATTGCGGCGCCTCGAGCGCGTCGAGCCACGGCTCGCGTCGGACCGTCCAGCTCTCGTACTGCGGCCCAAACCAGCCGATATCGGCGAAGCTGCCCAACGACAGCTCGATCTCGCGTCCTCCCTCCCCGCCATCGTTCACGGCCAGCACGCGCGACCCACAACGAGGGCAGAAAAACCGGGCATATCCCGGCGAGCTGGTCCAACCGGTCGTGGCCCCGATCACCTCGACGGCGTCAGGGGCGAACACCACAAAGGGATTGAAGGCGGCGGCATGGGCCTTGCGGCAGGCCATGCAGTGGCACAGCCCGCCGCGCCTGGGCTCGCCGATGGTCGTAAACGCACCGCGCCGCAGGCGCAGCCGCCCGTTCGAACGAGAAGATCGGTCATGGTAGCGCAACGCGTGGGGCCGCCGTGCGGCCCCCGAACCGCAGGGGCGCTTGAGGCGTTGAGCCGCAAAAGCGCCGCTTGCGTCCGCGGCTTCGGAGACCTGCCTCATGATCGACCTCAACACGGCCACCGCCCAGGACCTCGACGCCATCCCGTCGTTGCGCGGGCATGGCTTCGAGGTGGTGCGTTATCGAGAAGAGCGCGGCTGATTTACAAGTTTGCGCCAGCTTGACGAGGTCCCCGGCCTGGCCGGTAAGACCGACGGCGTCGAGCGCCACCTGCGGATCGACTAGGACCGCGCCGCACCGCCCGCCGCGGCGCTATCGACCGGCCCCGTCTCCCAGCCGAAGACGCTGCGTCCGCCATAGCGATGCGAGTGCGCGCGCTCCTGGGCGATGTAGGCCTCGACCGACGGACCATCGACGTGACGCTCCAGCCGACGGGCCTGTTCGTCGAGGCGTTGGATGGCCCCGAGCCGCTCGTCGTTTCCAAGCCTTGCGTTGTCGATGGCGCTCTTTAGCACCCGGATGGTCTCGTCATAGACCTTGGTTGGCACCGGAAAGGGATGCCGGTCCTTGCCGCCGAGCGAGAGCGAGAACCGCGCCGGGTCGCTGAAGCGGCAGGGCGCGCCATGCACCACCTCGGCGACCATCGCCAGGCTCCTCATGGTCCGCGCGCCGACACCGGGGACCAGCAGAAGGTCGCTGAAGTCCTTCGGCCCCTGCTCGGCGGCGGCGGCGAGCGCACCGTGCAGGCGACGGGTGACGACGTTTTCGGCGCGGACATCGTGATGGTCGGGCATGACCAGGTGAGGCAGCACGCCCTGAGCTGGCGAAGCGTCCGGAACAGCGGCAAGCTTCGCGGCCTCGCGGGCCACGCCTTCGGGGCCCATTTCGTCCAGCAGCGCCAGTTGCGCACGTCGCGACGCCTCGGCCCGTCGGTCGGTCAGGTTGACAATGTGGCCCTGGTCCCGCCCCTCGATGGCCGCGTGCGGCGCATCGACGAAGCTCTTCAGGTCGGCGGAAAGCCAGTGGTAGCGCCGGGCCTGCTTGCGATCGCCGTTCATGCCCTGCTGGACCACGACCCATTGGCCGTCGTCGGCGACGATGAAGCCGTGCAGGTAGAGATCAAAGCCGTCCTGAACGGCGGCGCTGTCGACCTTGGCGACCAGCCGGCTGGCCTTGGCCAGCATCGCGCCATCCAGCCCGACCCGCTCGCCGACTCCGGCCAGCTCACTCGGGGTCTGGCGCGAGTGCTTGCCGCGCCCGCCGCAGACATGGATGCCCAGTTCGCCGGAGAGCGGCGCCAGGCCGCGCTTGAGCGATCCCAGCACGCTGGTGGTGATCCCCGACGAGTGCCAGTCCATGCCCATCACGGCCCCGAAGGACTGGAACCAGAAGGGATGGGCAAGCCGGCGCAGGAGCTCGTCGCGACCGTAGTGGTGCACGATGGCTTGGCTGATCACCGCGCCCAGGCGCGTCATCCGCTCGCCCAGCCAAGGCGGCACGCGTCCGCCATGCAAGGGTAGGTCTGCGCTGCCCGCGCGTCTGGCCATGCCGCCTCCGATGTTCCGCAATCGTTCTAGCACGACCCGAAGGCGATGGTCAGCCAGAACTGCTGCAGCGATCCTTTGGTCGATGGAGAACTCCCGAGGCGCTGGCGTGTTGATCGACTATGGAAAAGCGCTGGCCCAATACCCTATGGATCGTCCGCCACGGCCAGAGCGCCGGCAATGTCGCCCGCGACGCGGCCGACGCCGCAGGCCTTGGACGGATCGACATCGCCGACCGAGACATGGACGTGTCGCTGAGCGATCTGGGCCGCCAGCAGGCCACCGCGCTCGGGCGCTGGTTCGCCGCCATGCCCGAGGAAGACCGCCCGGCCACGGTCATGGCCTCGCCTTATCTCCGCGCCGTGCAGACCAGTCAGCTGATCCGCCAGGTGGGCGGGCTCGATGCGCCAGATCGAAGGTTCTGCATCGACGAGCGCCTGCGCGAGAAGGAGTTCGGCGTCCTCGACCGGCTGACGCGGGTCGGGATTGAAAGCCAGTTTCCCGAGCAAGCGGCCTTCCGCACGCTGCTTGGCAAATTCTATCACCGTCCGCCGGGGGGCGAGAGTTGGTGCGACGTGATCCTGCGGCTTCGCAGCCTGCTCGACACGATCAGCCTGCACCACGCCGGCGACCGTGTTCTCATCGTCGCCCATCAAGTCGTGGTTCTATGCCTGCGCTATCTGCTCGAAAGCCTGACCGAGGCGCAGATCCTGGCCATCGACAAGGAAGCCGACATCGCCAATTGCGGCGTCACCGAGTACCGTTTCGATCCGGCATGCGCTCCCGACGGCGGCTTGCGCCTCGAGCGCTACAACTTCACCGCGCCGCTGGAAGAACGGTCCGCGCCGGTCACGGCGGCGCCCGACGCCAACGTGGCGGCGCGATGATGAAGCTCGTCGCCCTGGATCGAAAGTGGCTCCGGGCGCGCGCCCTTCCAGTGCCTGGTGATGGCGGCAAGGAGGAGCGCGGCCGGGTCGTCGTGATCGGCGGGCGCGAGGACCTTGTCGGCGCCACGCGCCTGACCGGCGAGGCCGCCCTGCGCGTGGGGGCGGGCAAATTGCAGCTCGCCGCGCCAGCCTCGGCCACAGCGGCGCTCAGTTTGGTCGTCCCCGAGGCGCGGGTCATCGCCCGTCCAGGTCGACTGCCCTGGACGCGATCGACCAGAGGCCTTGTCGAGGCGGTCGAGCGATGCGACGCCGTCGTGATCGGCCCGGGCATGTTGCAGAACGATGAGGCATTGGCCCGCGAGCTTGCCGCTGCGACGCGCGGCCCGCTGGTGTTGGACGCCGCTGCTCTGAGCGCGGCGTCGGCCGTACAGACCCCGCACGTTGTCCTGACGCCGCACGCGGGGGAGATGGCCGCCTTGCTGGGCGTGGAGAAGGAGGCGGTCGAAGCCGATCCTCTGGACGCCGCGCTCACGGCCGCGACGCGGTTTCGCGCTGTCGTCGCTCTGAAGGGCGCGAAGACGCTCATCGTCGATCCCGACAGGGAGATGGTGCTTTACCCAGGCGGTGGCGCGGGGCTGGGCACTTCGGGTTCGGGCGATGTCCTGGCCGGCGCCATTGTCGGCCTCCTGGCGCGAGGAGCATCCCCCTTTCAGGCTGCGGCATGGGGTGTTTACCTGCACGGTGAAGCAGGCCGGCGTCTTGCCGCTCGCCTAGGGCCGCTCGGGTTTCTCGCCCGGGAGATCGCCGACGAGTTTCCCGAGATCCTTCGCGCGACAGCCTGAGGCCGCACGCGGTCGCGGGACGCCAGCTCAAGACTCGAAGCGGCCGAAACTGGCGGAAGACGATCCGCAGTGCGCAGAGGGCGGAGCCCTAAGCCCCGCGCCCGTCAGTGCGCTAAGGACAAACCCCTTGCGCTAGCGCGCCGACGATCCTTTTGGCCGCGCGCGCGTTGACGGTGACGCGCCAACAAGCTTGGCTTTTTTCAGCAGTAGGATCTCCAATGTCAGAGGCTCATGCGGCCCTCGCCGGCCGGGTCGTGGCCGTGTTCAACACCGCCAGCGGCAGCTGCGGTGCGACATCGGAAAGCCAGGCCCGAGGCATCTTCGCTGAAGCCGGACTGGAGGCGGTGAAGATCCACGTCGTTTCGCCCTCGGAGATCGCCCAGACGCTGAAGGCGGCGGTCGCTGACGCTGATGTGCTCGTCGTGCTGGGCGGCGATGGCACCATCGGCAGCGCCGCGACCCTCTGTGGGCAAGATGGGCCCTATCTGATCCCGCTCCCGGGCGGCACGATGAACATGTTGCCCAAGGCGCTCTACGGCGCCGGCGACTGGCAGGCCGCCTTGACCGCGACGCTCGCCGCGCCACGGATCAGGCCGGTCAGCGGCGGAGACGTCGATGGTCAGCGGTTTTACTGCGCGGCGATCTTCGGCGCGCCATCGTTATGGGCCGACGCGCGCGAAGCCGTCCGCGAGGGCGATCTTCTCGAAGCGGCCAAACGCGCGGTGACGGCAACCCGACACAGTCTCTCCGACGCGATCGATTACGAGTTTGGCGACGCCAAGGGTTCGGCCGACGCTGTGGCGGTGATCTGCCCCCTGATCTCCCAGGTCATGGACGGTGAAGAGGCCGCGCTCGAAGCGGTGGCGCTTGACCCGAGCACGGCGGCGGGCCTTTTCGGGCTGGCCTTTCACGCCGCCTTCGATGGATGGCGCAACGATTCTTCGGTCACGCGCGCCAAGGTCAAATGTGTCCACGTGCTCGCCCACGGTGAGATTCCCGCCATTCTTGATGGCGAGAAGGTCGAGATCGAACGGCATGCGAAGGTCACCTTTCTGCCTCACGCCTTCCGCGCCCTCGTCCCCGCGTCCGAAGCCTAGGCCGGGAACTTTTCCAACCTCGTTCAGCTATGTCATGACCGCGGCGCGAGCAAAGGCTCCGTCGCGGCTTTCGCCCGATCAGAAAATGAGCTTTGCAATTGAAAGACCCTGATGCGATCGCTGGCCGGGCGGGTGTTAAGACCGAGCCGATGCGCGCACCGTGGCTGGATGACACGTCCGGGACCGCCGAGGCGCTCAGCCAAAGCCGCGCGCAATTGCAGGTTCTGACTGACGCCATGCCGCAGATGGTTTGGTCGACACGGCCCGACGGTTTTCACGACTACTACAATGCGCGCTGGTACGAATTCACCGGGGCGCCAGAGGGCAGTACCGACGGCGAGGGCTGGAACGGCATGTTTCACCCGCAGGACCAGGAGCGTGCCTGGTCGCGCTGGCGCCACAGCCTCGAGACGGGAGAACCTTACGAGATCGAGTACAGGCTCCGGCACCGGTCTGGAGACTATCGCTGGACGCTCGGCCGGGCCCTGCCGGTGTTCAATGACGATGGCGCGATCGCCCGCTGGATTGGGACCTGCACCGATATTCACGACGCCAAGATGGCGGCCGAGCAGAACGAGCTGCTGAGCCGGGAGCTTAGCCACCGCATCAAGAACATCTTCGCCGTGGTCTCCGGCTTGATCGGCCTGTCCAGCCGGCACGACCCGTCGGCGCGGATGTTCGCCAAGGGTCTGCAGGAACGGATCGCCGCGCTTGGCCGCGCCCATGAGTTCGCGCGTCCCCATAGCGAGGCCTCCAGGCCCGCCCTTGGCGGCTCGACGCTGAAGGGCCTGCTCCTGGAGCTATTCGCCCCCTACCCCGCGTTCGACGAGAGGCGCATCACCGTCGCCGGCGACGATGTCCCGGTCGACGACCGGGGGGCCACGCCGATCGCCCTGGTGTTCCACGAACTGGCGACGAACGCGGCCAAATACGGCGCGCTGTCGACCCCAGACGGGCAGGTGAATGTGCAGATCGCCCTGACAGGCTCCAAGGTCGGCGTCACCTGGTGCGAAACGGAGGGCCCGATCATCGCCGGCGAGCCGGAACGTCAAGGCTTTGGCACCCGACTTGCCGAGATGAGCGTGGCCCAGCAACTGGGCGGGATGATCCGGCGCGAATGGAAATCCAGCGGACTTTGTGTGGAAATGGAAGTCTCGGTCAACCGGCTGAGCCGCGACCTCTGACCTCAGGCGGCGCCTTGCATCAACATCAAGCCGCTGGGGGGCAAGGGCAGCGGCGCGCCGCTCTTGGCTTGCAGAGCGTAGGCGACGGCGGCGGCGACCACATCTTCTTGGCACGGCTTGTTCAGGACGCCGATAACGCCGGGCGGTCTGGCGTCCAGGGCCATGCGGGGGTTGGCCGTCACGAACAGGATGGCGATGCCATGATCTTGCGCGAGACGCTCGGCGATCAACGGGCCGGTCTGGCCATCGCGCAGGTGAATATCGACCAGCGCCAGGTCAGGCTTGTTCGCTGCGAGCGCCAGAGCCGTTTCAAGATCGGGCGCGATACCGGCGCTGGTGTAGCCAAGCTCTTCGAGCGAAGCTGCCAGATCGACTGCGACCAGATATTCGTCTTCAACAATGAGGATGCTCGCCCGCGACATGAGGGCAATACGGACCGCTGGACGAAACGTTCCCACCCGGCGATCGAGCGCGTCGACTTTGTCCAGACGGCGATATTATCGCCACGCTGGCATCCGTGCGGCATCAACCATCGCGCGCGGCGGCTTCCCACTTGAGGCGCCCGCGCCAGCCCAAACACGCAAGCTATCAGCGGCGGGGCGAGCGGGGCCCCACGCACAGGCCCGCGTCTGAACACGCACACCAACGAACTCATTCCGAGCCGCAAACGCCCGCCAGCGCTTGAACTCGCTCGGGGCGCGCGATGTTGTTGATCAGAACCAACAGGCGAGCGCCGTGTTGAGTAGACGGCGCTTGGAGATCCTGCGTGAACGAGACGGTCAACTGCACTGACGAGGCCGAACGACTCCTGGCGCTGCGCCGACTGGCCATTCTCGACACCCCGCGCGATCCGCGTTTCGATCGGATCGCTCAGCTGGCCAAGGCCGCGTGCAACACCCAGATGGCCGTCGTGTCGCTGGTCGATGAACATCGCCAGTGGTTCAAGGCCGCCGAAGGTCTCACCGACACCGAGACGCCGCGCGAAGACGCCTTTTGCGCCCACGCGCTGGGATCGCTGGCCACGCTCTGGGTCGAAGACGCGCGTCTGGACCCGCGGTTCGCCGACAACCGCCTGGTCTTGGGCGATCCGTTCATCCGGTTCTATGCCGGCGCGCCGATCCGGCTCAGCTCGGGCTATATCGTCGGCACCGTCTGCGTCATCGATCCTGAACCCCGCGCCTACGACGCCAAGCTCGATGAGATCCTCACCGCCCTGGCCGGCCTGGCCGCCGACGAGATGGAGGCCCAGGCCTCGCGCGCGACGATCGACGCCTTCGTGGACAACGCCCCGATTTCGATGCTGATGACCGACCTGGACCTTCGGATCCTACGTGTTAGCCAGACCTGGAGCGGGCTCTACGGCAGGCCCGCCGACGAGGTGGTCGGCGCCACCCTCGACGAGGTGTTTCCAGGACTGGTCAAGGGATGGGCGTCGGTATTCGCCCGGGTTCTGGCCGGCGCGCGCGAACGCGGCGTCGACCGGTCGGACTTGACCTCCTTAGGCGCCAACCGGTGGTTCAAATGGTCGGCCGCGCCGTGGCGCGATGCGGTCGGGAGGATCGCGGGCCTGCTGATCGCCTCGCAGGATGTCACCGAGCTGGAGCATGCTCGGGAGAACGCCGAGCGGGCCAGCCAGGCCAAGTCCGATTTCCTGGCCAATATGAGCCATGAGATCCGCACGCCGATGAATGGGGTGCTGGGGGTGGTGAGCGCCCTGGCGCGCACCCCGCTTTCGGCCGAGCAGGCGGCGATGGTGTCGCTGATCGAGCGCAGCGGCAAGGCGCTCAACAGTCTGTTGTCCGACGTGCTGGACGTCTCGCGCATGGAAGCGGGCCAGCTTAGTCTCACGCCCGAGCCCTTCGATCTGGCGCTGCTCGTCGAGGATCTGTCCGACCTCTTCGCGCCCCTGGCGGCCGAGAAGGGGCTGAACCTGGTGATGAGCGCCCCGCCACAGCCGGCCTGGGTGTTGGGCGACAGCGGTCGTTTGCGTCAGGTGCTCTCCAACCTGGTGGCCAATGGCCTGAAGTTCACCGATCAGGGCGGCGTCGAGGTCGAGACGGTCGGACCGGACGCGTCCGGAGGCTGGCGGTTCACCGTCCGCGACACGGGCGTCGGCTTCGCGCCCGACGAGGCCGAGTTGCTGTTCGATCGTTTCCACCAGGCCGACGCCAGCGCGACACGGCGGTTTGGCGGGGTGGGATTGGGCTTGTCGATCTCGCGCGCCCTGGCCCGGATGATGGGCGGCGAGCTCAGCGCGGTCGGCGCCCGGGGACAAGGCGCCAGCTTCTTGCTGGAGGTCATCCTGCCGCCGACGTCGCCGCCGGCCATCTCGCCGCCTGAGCCGCCCAGCCTGCCGGCCGCAGTCCGCATCCTCCTGGCCGAAGACAATCTGGTCAATCAACAAGTCGTCCGCCTGATCCTCGATCAGATCGGCGCCGACCTCACCGTGGTCGATAACGGCCAGCAGGCGCTGGACGCCTTGCGCGACGCGACATTCGATCTCGTGCTCATGGACATGCAGATGCCGGTGATGGACGGCCTGACCGCCGTGCGCGCGATCCGCGCTTTCGAACAGGAAAGCGGCCGCGAGCGCACGGCGATCAAGATGCTGTCGGCCAACGCCCTGGACGACCACCGTCAGGCCGCGCTCGCGGCGGGCGCCGACGACCACGTCGCCAAGCCGATCACCGCCGAATCCCTGATCCGCGCCGTGGTCGCCACCTTCGAGGAGCAAGACGCCTAGGCGCGATCGCCGATGGAAAGCGCCTTGAGTGGCCTGGCGGACCGACAAGCCCGAGCTTTCGTCGCTAGCGTCACCTTAGCCCTTGATGGCGGGACCCTGGCCATCCTGAAGGGTCAGGGGTGAGCGCCGGCCCCCGCGCGCGCGCTTGCCCCGTCCCACGATCGAGATCGATCGTCTTTCAGCCGTGACCTTAAAGCGCGACACGCGGCGGCCGAGCGTCGGTAACGAAAGGATTTGATTGGTCCCGTCGAGCGGAGGCCGAAGACGGTCGCGCGCGGCGCGCCGGGACCGCACAAATGGTCTTGTCACACTCAACACACCCAAAACGTGTTAGCTTACGCTCGTCCTTCATCAACGGCCGGAGCCGCGTTGGGCATGGGGTCGTTCGACAGTCTCCGTCTTCACCCGATCCGCTATAGGCGGGGGCGCCCCCACGCTCGGGAGATCGGCCGCGCCACATCCGGGACGAACGCCACCCCGACCCCCTGGCACGACCAGACGATCGTCCAGGCGGTGATGCATCGCATCCAGCGCACCCACAATGCCTATCTCGACAGGCAGGGCAGAACCCATCTGGGCGGCGGCGCGATGCAACTCGTCATCGACGAAATGCTGATCAGTCTGGTCTGGGGACAACATCGGGCGTGCGGCGCTACCAACTTCGTGCTCACGCCCGCCCTGGCGCAGCTGCTCAGCTTCACGGATTTGGACGGCGTGCGGATGGACGATCTGACCGCGCCGTTCACAAGCCTCTATGTTCATTTTGGCGGCGCGGATGTCGGGGCCCTGCCCGGCCCGCCCAATCAGATCGACGGCGCCTATCTGCGGGCCACGGGTCCCACGGCCTGGCAGGTCGTTTTTACCTCTGAGCTTCTGGGCAAGGACGAGAACTGGCCCGCTACGCCCGCGCCCTTCCTGGAATTCATCCTTCACTGGGACCGGGTCGATCAAGGCTTGATCGGCGTGTTCCGTAAGGCGATCGCCCGCCTGATGGCGGTTGAGCAAACCGGCGTGGTCGGCGGGAAGTCGGCCGTTTTCTCAGGCGTGATCGTCCAGAGCGACGACTATTTGGCGCAGGCCGCGCCACGGTGCGAAGTCGCCATGCGTCTCCTGGCCAACGCGGTGTGTTACATCGGCGCTGATCCGGAAATCTCGGACGCGCAGTATCCCGCTGACTTTCCAGAAACGCTTCGCTCGGGCCTTGCGGCAAGCTCGAAGTCTGAGCGCCAACGGGCCAATGCCCAGGCCTTGGACGAAGGCTTCCAACTCATTCGATGGCTGGGTCCGCGGCATGCTCGAGCATTCGGCCATGAGCGCGGTCCCCTCAACACGAGCCCCGATCGGCGCCAGCACTGGCGGCGCGGCCATTGGCGACGGCAACCTTACGGTCCGGGCAGATTGAAGAAGCGCCTCATCTGGGTGCGGCCGTGCTTTGTGGGCGGAATAGACGATCCCAACCCGCCCGATCGCGCCTACCTGGTCGAGCCGTTGGCGCGGGTTTAGCTTCCATCGCCCCACACAAAACGGGTCAAGCGCGGCCAGCATTTCGTCTTTGTCCGTGCGCGATGTTCAGGTCCGCTGGCGCAGATAATGCTTGCCCAGCTTGGCAAACAGCAGCTCGGCGCGGGATTGATCACCCAGCGCGAACCCGAGCCCTTCGCCCTCAAGGTCCTCGAGGCGCGGCGCGCCCGACGCGCCGATGTAGTGCTGACC
>JAEXJH010000703.1 GCA_023445955.1 Pseudomonadota bacterium | reverse complement strand
CGCCCGCCCCCGGCCCCGGGGGGGGGGGCGGGGGCTGGTGTCGGCGACGCAATTGCCCGTGCGGCCGATCCTTCGGGATCGGCCGTTTTCGTGTCGCCGGGTCAGCGTCTCCATCAAGGCCGCAGGGCAGGCGAGGGACCATCCCTGCGGCGGCCAGACCTTCGGCGCGTGGTCAAGGGCGTCTTATCGAGCGCTGTCTGACGTGCGCCAGCGTCCGAGGCGGAGATCAGGCGGCCTGCTGGGTGATCGCCTTCAAGGCCCGACAGGCGTCCAGGCAGGCCTTGGCGGCTTCACGGCCCTTGTTCTCCTCATCCTCACGGCTGCGCGCCTGGGCCTGTTCCTCGTCATAGGTGGTCAGGACGCCGAAGGTGATCGGGCGCTGGGCGTTCAGCCCCGCCGTCATCAGGCCATGGGCGACGGCCTGGCTGATGTATTCGAAGTGGGCGGTGTCACCCTTGATGACGCAGCCCAGACAGATCACCCCGTCGAACCGTCCGGTTTGGGCCAGGGTCTGGGCGATCAGCGGGAGTTCATAGGCGCCAGGCGCTTCGACGATGGCCTCGGGGGGCAGCACGACGCCCTCGGCGTCGAGGACCGCGCGGGCGCCCTCCATCAGGCCATCGACGATCTCGCGATTGAAGCGGCTGACGACCAGGGCGATGCGGGGAAGGTCGGTTGACATAGGGGGCCTTTCAGGCGGCGTGGCCAAGGTCGTGGCCCAAGCGGTCGCGCTTGGTGGTGAGATAGGCGGCGTTGTCGTCGGTCTGCCGGACCAGGACCGGCACGCGCTCGACGACCTCCAGGCCAGCAGCGGTCATCGCCTCGACCTTGCGCGGGTTGTTGGTCATCAGCCGGACACGCCCCACGCCCAGGGCCTGCAGAATCTGGCCGGCGGCCCCATAGTCGCGGGCGTCGTCCACGAAGCCCAAGGCGTGGTTGGCCGACACCGTGTCCAGCCCCTGGTCCTGCAGGGCGTAGGCGGCGATCTTGTTGGCCAGGCCCAGGCCGCGACCTTCATGGCCGCCGACATAGACCAGCACGCCGCCATCCTGTCCGATCCGGTCCAGCGACGCCCGCAACTGCTCGCCGCAATCGCAACGCCGCGAGCCCAGGGCGTCGCCGGTCAGGCACTCGGAATGGACCCGCACTAGCGGCGCGGCGCCATCACGGGGGGCGGCGATCAGGGCCAGATGCTCGGCGTCCTGCGTGCGGAACGCCACGACCTCGAAGGTCCCGTGTTCGGTGGGCAGGTTGGCGCGCGCCACCTCGGTCACCGCGCGCCGGTGTTCCACCAGCTCGGCGATCGAGACCACCGGCAGGCCATGACGGGCGGCGAAGGCGTCGAGCGAGGGCCCTCGCGCCATCGCCCCGTCGGGGTTCATGATCTCGCAGATCACCGCCGCCGGGCGCAGGCCGGCCAGCGTCACCAGGTCGATCGAGGCCTCGGTGTGGCCGCGCCGGACCAGGACGCCGCCGGGGGCCGCGCGCAGCGGGAAGACATGTCCCGGCGAGACCAGGTCGGCGGCCGTCGCGTCCGGCGCCGTGGCCGCCGCGATGGTCATGGCCCGGTCGTGGGCCGAGATGCCGGTGTCGATGCCGACCGCCGCCTCGATCGACACGGTGAAGGCCGTGCCGCGCCGGGTGCGGTTGTCGGCGACCATCGGCGCCAGGTTCAGCCGCTCGACGGCCTGGGCCTCCAGCGACAGGCAGATGAGGCCGCTGCCTTCCTTGGCCATGAAGGCGATGGCGGCGGCGTCGACATGCTCGGCGGCCATGACCAGGTCGCCTTCGTTCTCCCGGTCGATGTCGTCGACCACGATGATCATGCCGCCCGCCTTCAGGCGTTCGAGCGCTTCAGATAGGCGTGACATAGCCGCTCCGCATATTTGGCCAGCACGTCGACTTCGACATTGACGAGATCGCCGAGGCGCGCGTGCTGCAGGGTGGTGTGGGTCCAGGTGTGGGGAATGAGCGCCACACCGACGGTGAAGGGGGCGCCGGGCTCGGCCGCGGCGACATCGGTCAGGGTCATGCTAACGCCGTTCAGCGCGATCGAGCCCTTCTCGACGCAGTAGGGCCAAAGCGCGCCGGGCAGGGCAAGGCGCATGCGCCGGTCGTCGTCGCCGCCGGTGATGGCCACGATCCGCGCCAGGCCGTCGACATGGCCCTGCACCAGATGGCCCGACAGCCGCATCGAAAGCCGCAAGGCCCGCTCGAGATTGACGGCGGCCCCGACGCTCAGGTGCGGGAAGGTGCTGCGCGAAAGGGTTTCGGCGCTCAGGAAGAAGCTCGCCTCACCGCTGGCGTCCCGGTCGGTCACGGTCAGGCAGACGCCATTGACCGCGACGCTTTCGCCAAGGTCGAGATCGGCAAAGCCGGTGGCGAGGCCGATCCGCAAGGCGCCGTCGGCCTCGGGCCGCACCCAGCGGGTCTCGCCGACGGTTTCGATGATTCCGGAAAACATCAGGCGGCGATCTCCAGGTCTTGGGCCAGCAGGGTCTCGACCCGATCCACGCCGCCGCTCGGGTCAGCGGCCCGGATCAGCACGTGTTCGTCCCAGAGGCCGCTGGCCAGCACCGCGCCGCTCAGGGTCGGGCCGGCCTCGACCAGCACCTCCAGCGCGCCGTCTGCAGCCAGCTCGGTCAGCAGGCCCGGCCAGTCGGGGTGGACCGATGGGACAAGGCCCCGTTCGCGGGCCTGGACGAGATAGGACGCCGGCACCCGGCCGCGCCGATCGAGAATGGCCAGGCGGCGCCGGGTCGTGCGGGGGTCGGCCACCCGCCGGACGGTGAACCAGGGATTGTCGGCCAGGATCGTGCCCGAGCCCGTGACGATCGCGTCGGCCCGGCGGCGCAGGCTGTGCGCTAGATCCAGCGAGGCCTCGCTGGTGAAGGTCTTGGACCCGGCCGGCGGGATCATCGCGCCGTCGGCGCGCAGCGCCTGCTTGACCGTTACCCAGGGGCGTCCGGTTCGCACCCGGCGGGAAAACGGGGCGATCAGTCGGGCGCAGCGCCGGGCCAGGGCCGATGCGTCGGGATGGGGAAGGTCGGCTGCGAAGCCGATGATGAGGCCAGCATCGCCCAGCGCCTGGGCGCCGCCGCCGGCGACAGCGGGGTTGGGGGCGCGCGCGCCGATCCACACCGCGCGAACCGGGCTGGCCAGGATCGCCGCGACGCAGGGCGGGGTGCGGCCCTGGTGGTTGCAGGGCTCCAGCG
>JAEXJH010000702.1 GCA_023445955.1 Pseudomonadota bacterium | reverse complement strand
TCCCGCCACAAGGGCGGGAATGACGGATGTTGTGTGTTCATATATTGTTCTCACCTCGATCAGGAGAGAACCATGGTTCCGCGGGAAGCCTGGATCGCCGTCTACATGATGGCTGACCACTATCGCGGCACATCACAGACCATCGGGAAGGTCGGGGCTCAGGTTTCACGAAGCGTCACGGACTAACGCGCCTCGTTTGGTACGAGGAGCATGAGCTCATGACCGAGGCCATCCAGCGCGAGACCTCCATCAAACGATGGCCGCGTCAGTGGAAGATCAACCTTATCGAACGCGACAACCCGCGCTGGGATGACCTCTACAAAGCCGTGTTTGAATGGACGCCTGTTCCGCGGCAGATCTAACTTTCGACGCCGCTGCGGCGCTTCTGAAACTCACCCGATCCGCTCCAGCCCGTCCATGATCGCCGTCAGCGCCAGCACGGTCTGGGCCTCCATGGCGCTGTGACCCGCATTGGTGGCCACGTAGCTGGCCGGGGTCGCGCCGACGTCCGCCATCGCCGCCACCAGCCGCGAGGCCTGGGGCAGCGGGCAGACCTGGTCGAAGCGGCCGTGGACGATGTGGGTCGGGATGGCGGCGATCTTGGCCACGTTGCCGACGATGTAGTTCGGCTCCAGGAACAGGCCGTTGGCGAAGAAGTGGGCCTCGATCTGGGCGAAGCACAGGGCGAAGTCGGCCTCGCCGAACTTTCCCGGATCGCTGTCCTGCGGGATCATGTTCGAGATCGTGCCTTCCCAGACCGACCAGGCCACGGCGGCGCGCAGCTGGCGCTCGCGGTCGGCGTCGCTCTTGGCCTCCAAGTCGAAGATCGCCTTGTAGGCGGCCATCATGTCGCCGCGCTGGTCCGCCGGGATCTCCTCGACGAACGCCTTCCACTCGGTGGGATAGGTGACGTAGCTGCCCGGCTCGGTCAGGGCGTAGGGGGCGCCTTCGAACGTCGCCGCATTGCCCTGGTACATGTAGAGCAGGTCTTCGCTGGCCCCCAGGAAGATGCCGCGCAGGATCAGCGAGGCGGTCTTGTCCGGGTGCCGGATGCCGTAAACCAGCGCCAGCGTGCTGCCCCAGCTGCCGCCGAAGACGTGCATCTTGCCGGTGATCCCGAGGGCGTCGCGGAGCTTGTTGATGTCGTCGACCAGGTGGTCGGTGTCGTTGCGGGTCAGCGCCACCTGAGGGCCGTGCGTCGCCACGGTCGGCTCGCTTTTCCCGCAGCCGCGCTGGTCGAACAGGATCACGCGATAGCGCGCCGGATCGAAGAAGCGCGACATCACCGGCGCGCAGGCCCCGCCCGGACCGCCGTGCAGGTACATGACCGGCTCGCCGTCAGGATTGCCGTATTCTTCCCAATAGAGCTTGTGGTCCGGCCCCCCTTCGCCCCCAGTGTCGACCTGCAGCAGGCCCGTGCGGTTGGCCGGCGCCAGCGGATACTTCCACTCGGTGGTGACGGTGCTGACGGCCTGCAGCTTCGAGAAATCCATGGCGTTACCTCGCGTTCGACGCCCCTGGCCTAGCGCGCGGGGCGCGCCGGCGCCAGGGCTCAGACCTTGGCCTTGAACTTGTAGGTCAGCGCCACCCGCACCGCCCGGTTGTTGGGGGCCAGGTCGCTGTCGATCACGACGCCGCGATCCTGGCGCCGGGTGCGCTGGCGGTTGGTGTTGAGGATGTCGGTCGCGTTCAGGCTCAGCGAATAGCGGTCATTGAGCTTGTGGCTCCAGGTGGCGTCCAGCTGGCCGGAGGCGGCCTGGTAGCCCTGCAGCGTGTAGGTCTTGCCCACGCCGCTGAGGTTCAGCTGCAGCTTGTCGCCGTTCTTCAGCACCTTATCGAGCACGACATTGCCGGAATAGGCGGTGCGCGTGGTGGTCGCCAGCGTCGGAACCGCCGGGACCAGCTGGCGGCGGAAGACGTTGAGATTGACCGAGTACTTCCAGCCGCCCGGCGCCTCGCCCCGGCCGTTGAATTCCAGCCCGCCGGAGGTCGCCCGATCGTAGTTCAGGGGCCGGGTCGCGGTGCTGAGGTCGGGGTTCCAGGTGGTGTAGTCCTGCCAGGGATCGTGGCTGACCCGGTAATAGACCGTGGCGCCCAGCGTGGTCTTGCCGACGGTGCGCTCATAGCCGCTCTCGTAGGAGTCGGTGGTGGTCGGGGCCAGGTCCAGATTGCCCGTCGTGACGCTGTGCAGGCCGAAGGGGATGCGGCGCGGATCGTAGAGGTCCAGCTCCGGCCGCAGGATGCGGCGGCTGTAGCTGGCCTTCAGCTTGCCGCCGACCAGGGGATGCGACAGGTGCAGCGACGGGAACAGCCGCGTGACGTCGCGATCGCGCGCGCCCGACAGCGCGCTCAGCCGCAGGGATTCGGTCTCGACCCGCACGCCCGGCATCAGCTTGAAGCCGGCGATCGGAAACTGGTAGGTCGCATAGGCCGCCAGGGTGGAGCGCTGGGCGTTGAAGACGCCCAGATCGCCGCTGGCCAACCCCAGCACGCCGATGTCGCCGTCATAGGCGCGCAAGACGTCCCGCGCGGTGCGATTGGCTTCCAGGCCCGTGGTCAGGATGACGCCGCCGGCCAGGTTGGCGACCACGGCGACCTTGGCCTGGTCGTCGGGTCCCCGCGCGCGCTGGGTGTCGCCATAGCGCTGGGTGAGGGCGGTCGGCGTCAGCTGGCGGTCGTCATGGTCGGTGCGCGTGCGGTTGTCGGTATAGGCGTGCGAGACCTTGGCCTCGAGCGAGCCGCGGTCGTCAGGCCAAGTGTCGGAATAGTTGGCTTCGACGTCGTCCGAGCGCATGGCGTAGCGCTGGGCGGTCGCCTCCTGCCGCTGGATCGCAGAGGCCTGGTAGCGGGCCAGGTCGTTGGCGTGGATGCGTCCGCCCATGTGGTGGGCCTCGACGCTCAGCTCGCGGTTCTCGGCCAGCCGCCGGGTGACGCCCAGCGAGGCCTGGGCGATGTCGAGCGTCGATTTGCCGTGGTTTTCGCGGTCGACCAGGCTCTGGCCGGTCGTCGCGTCGCGCTGGGTTGAGCGGGCGTCGGTCTTCGCCGGGCTGTGGCCCAGATAGAGCCGCCCGTCGGCGGTCCAGTCGCCCTTCGTCGCCGAGGCGCTGGCCGAGGCGTTGGCCTGTCCTTGCGTGTTGGCGCGGGCCGACAGCGTGCCCGAGACGCCCACGGCGCGCTCCTTGCGGATGATGATATTGATGATCCCGGCCGTGCCGTCGGGCGAGAACTGCGCCGACGGGTTGGTCATCACCTCGACGCCGCTGACGCTGGAGGCGGGCAGGGACTGCAGGACCGAAGTCCCGCTGGGCGGCGGCTTGCCGTTGATCAGGATCTGTACGCCGGGATCGCCGCGCAGGGCGATCCGGCCGGTCGGCGACACCGTCACCGAGGGGATGCGGTTGAGGATGTCGATCGCCACGCCGCCCTGCGATCCGGCGTCCGCGCGAACGTCGTAGACGCGCCGGTCGATCTTGTCGCGAACCGCGGCGGGGCGGGCGGTGACGACGATGGACTCGACTTTCGGGGCCGCCTCGACGGACGTGGCGGCCTGGACCCACAACAGCAACATCGACGCTGCCAGCAATGGACAAGGGCTCTCACGGCGAAGCTCTGACTACAATCGAAAATTGCGGCCTCGAAGTTACATGTCCTTTAGGTGATCACGCCGCGCGGCTCGATACCAGGCCTGTTCGCTTGTGGGTGTGGATGGCGTTGAGGTCGTAGACCGGGGCCGGATCGCGCAGCAGCTTCTCGATCTCGCGACGCAACGGAGCCTCGGCGTCATAGGCGGCGCGCAACTGCGCGGCGCGCTGGGCCACCTGGGGCGGGGTGCGTTCCTCGGGGGTCTGGAACAGGCCCAGGAAGTCGCCGATGTGCGGCTGCGACAGGAAGAGCGCCAGCGGGGCCGACAGGATCAGGCCCAGATAGACCGGGCTCGACCACCAGAACATCACCGGGTCCAGGGCGAAGACCAGGGCCGCGGCGATCCCGCCGATGCCCATGTGGGCGCGGTGGACGCGCCAGGCCTCGCGCTGGGTCAGGCGGCCGGGATCGCGCTGCTGCGTCGCCCAGCCGGCGTCGCGGCCCAGCAAGACCTGGAGCACGGAGACGCTCTGCATCAGCATCAGCACCGGCGCGACCAGGGCCGACAGCAGCACCTCCATCAGCATGCCGGCGAGGAAGCGATAGGCCCCGCCGAACGCCTGGCGCTGGGCGCGGCTGCGCAGGATCAGCGCCGCCGCCATCAGCTTGGGCGCGATCAAGAGGGCCATGGTCAGGCCCCACAGCCAGGCCGCCGCGTCGGCGCGGGTCAGCGCCGACGGCCCGCCTTGG
>JAEXJH010000701.1 GCA_023445955.1 Pseudomonadota bacterium | reverse complement strand
CACCAAGGACAACGGATCGGATGTCATTGCTGATCGGCGACCTGGCTCCGGCCTTCACGGTCGCGACGACGTCGAGGGCGCGTTTCGTGTTCGACACGGCCGCCGGCCGTTATCTTCTCGTCTGTATTCTGCCGCGCCTCGACGCGGGTTTTGCCGACACCTTGGACCGTGTGATCGCAAGCCATCGATCGTTGCTGGACGATACGAACATCGCCTTCTTTGGCGTCGTGCGTGATCCGGCGCAGCTGGGCGCACGCACCGACAGCATCCCGGGCGTTCGCTGGATGCTCGACCCGGATCTCGTGGCGTCGAACGCGTTCGATATGCCCGAAGAAGGACGCAGCGGCGCGGGCTGGTTGCTGATCGACCCTAGTTTCCGGATCATGGCGACCTGCGATCTGGAGCAGACCCAGGCGCTGTTCGACCTCTTGCCTACGCTGCCGCCGCTCGCGCTACACGCCGGTGTCGAGACGTCAGCGCCCGTGCTGGTGGCGCCGCGCATTCTCGAGCCGAACATCTGTCAGGCGCTGATCCAGGCCTATGAGGCCGCCGGCGGCGAAGCCTCGGGTTTCATGCGCGAGGTCGATGGTCGTACGGTCGAGGTGCGAGACGCCAGCCACAAGATCCGCCGTGACCACAATCTGCCGCTGGGCCCGCTGCGCGACACGGTCCGGGCGCGGATCGAGCGCCGCCTTCTGCCCCTTATCCACAAGGTGTTCCAGTTCACCGCCACGCGGATGGAGCGCGATCTGGTCGCCTGCTACGACGCCGCCGAAAGCGGCTTCTTCAGCGCTCATCGCGACAACACCACGGCCGGCACCGTCCACCGGCGTTTCGCCGTGACCATCAACCTGAACGCCGAGGACTACGAGGGCGGCGACCTGCGGTTTCCCGAGTTCGGCCCCAAGCTCTACCGGGCTCCGACCGGCGGAGCGGTGGTCTTCTCTTGCTCTCTGTTGCACGAAGCGTCGGTCGTGACGCGGGGGCGGCGCTACGCCTTCCTGCCGTTCCTCTATGATGAGGCCGGCGCGGCGCTTCGCGAGAAGAACGCCGGCCTCGTCGGGGAAGTGGGGTATGAGTACCGGGCCTGATCCTGGAGGGATCAGGAGCGTTCCTCCTTGGAGCCCGGCGTCGGCGCGCCTGGCATCGGGGCCACCGCGCCGGCTGGCGCGTTCGGATCCAGTTCCGAGACCTCGATCAGGCCGCGACCGACGTGGCTCTTGCGAAAGCCGTAGGCGAAATAGAACACAAGGCCGATGCCCGACCAGATCGGGAACAGCAGCTTGGCGGCCGGCGGCAGGTTGAAGAACAGCACCAGGCACCCGATCACGGCGATCGGCGCGACCACCCAGACCAGCGGCGTCCGGAACGGACGGTGGCGGCTCGGATCCTTCTTGCGCAGCACCATGACGGCGATGGCCACCATGAAGAAGGCGAACAGGGTGCCGGAGTTGGAGATGTCCACCAACTGGCCGACTGGGAAAAAGGCGGCGGCGATGGCGACGAAGCAACCCGTCATCATGGTCACGATGTGGGGCGTCTTGAACTTGGGGTGGATGCTGGCCAGCTTCTCGGGCAGCAGACCGTCGCGGGCCATGACGAAGAAGATGCGGGTCTGGCCGTAGATCATCATCAGGATGACCGAGGGCAGAGCCAGGTTGGCGGCCAGGCCCAGCAGGTTGCCAACAACCGGGAAGTTGATCTGGCGCAGAACGTGGGCCAGGGCCTCGTTCGAGCAGACCAGCTTCTCGGCGTTGGCGGCGACGCCGCAGGCGGCCTGGAAGGCGGGCGAGCCTGGATCGGGAACCGACCCGTCGGCGGCCAGCACCGGCTGAGCGCCGACCGCGCCGATCGCGCCCGCAGCAACCAGCAGGTAGAAGACGGTGCAGAGGGCCAGCGAGCCGATCAAGCCGATCGGAACGTTGCGCTGCGGGTTCTTGGTCTCCTCGGCGGCTGTCGAGACGGCGTCGAAGCCGACATAGGCGAAGAAGATCGAGGCGGCGGCGCCGACCACGCCCATGCCGCTGCCCGAACCGAACCAGCCGGTGGGCATCATCGGCTGGAAGTGCTCGCCCTTCAGCACCGGCAACGTCAGGATGATGAAGACGGTCAGAGCGGTGACCTTGATCGCCACCAGGAACGCGTTGACGGTGGCGCTCTCGGTGGTGCCGATGACCAGCAGGCCAGTCACGGCCAGGGCGACCAGAATGGCCGGCACATTGACGATGCCGGCGCTGAAATCGGCGGCGGGCACAAAACCGTTCATCGACCAGGTCGGGCCATGTCGCAGCAGGTCCGGCCAATGGAAGCCAAGCGTGTGCTCAAGCAGGCCCAGGAAGTAGCCCGACCAGCCGACGGAGACGGCGCTGGCGGCGACGGCGTATTCCAGGATCAGCGCCCAGCCGACCATCCAGGCCAGCAGTTCGCCCATGACGGCGTAGGAGTAGGTGTAGGCGGAACCCGACACCGGGACCATCGAGGCCAGTTCGGAGTAGCAGAGCGCGGCGAAGGCGCAAACGGCGCCGGCGATCACGAAGGACCACATCATGCCCGGGCCGGCCTTCTGGGCGGCGGCGGCGGTCAGCACGAAGATCCCGGTGCCGATGATCGCGCCCACGCCCAGCAGCGTCAGCTGCAACGGGCCCAGCGAGCGATGAAGTGATTTCTTCTCAGCCGTCGCTAGGATCGCGTCCAGCGATTTGACACGCCACATATTTTCCCCCTGGTCAGCAAGACGCCCTCCCCAGGGATCGCCTTTGACAGTTTGACCGACCGTCGTTCGGCCGGGGCGGGGTTGTCAACGGGGCTTGGCGAGGCTGGCCTCGAAGACCGCCAGATAGGCGTTCGCCACGGGGGTAACGCGATAGGCCTGCACGGCCTCGATCAGGGCGGCGGGCTCCGGCGGGGCGGCGGCCAGCTCTGCCTCGAGCGCGGCGGCGAGGCCGTCGATATCGCCCGGCGCGGCGACACGGCCGCATCCTGGCGCCTCCAGCAGGTCGCGGACCGCCGGCGTGCAGTCGGTGGCGACGACGGGGCGGCCGCGCCCCAGAGCCTCGACGATGACCGCGCCGAAGCCTTCGTGCCATGAACTGAGCAGCAGCAGGCGCGCGCGATCGAGCCAGGGAGCGACGTCGGACGCATAGCCGGCGAACTCCACGCGGTCGCGAACGCCTAGCTCGACGGCCAGGGCCTCCAGGCCTGCGCGCAGGGAGCCGTCGCCGACGAAGACGAGGCGGGCCTCCGGGTCCTGGGTCCGGGCGAAGGCCTTCAGCGCGATATCGTAGCCCTTCTCGGGCTCCAGGCGGCCGATGGCGGCGATCAGTTTGCCCAAGGCCCTGCTGGCGGGCGCGACCTCGTCGTCGAGCGCGGGCAGGGGAATGGCCGTGGCAATGCGGCGGCCCAGCAGACGGTCGGTCTCGGGCAGGGTCTGGGGCGACAGGGTCACCATGGCGTCGGCGTCGCGAAGGCGGCGGCGAGCGCCGATCTCGAACGCCCATTGATTCAAGCCGCTGCGGCCGTGCTTGAAGATAGGCGAGCTGACCTGGGCCACGATCACGGGCCGCTTCGCGCCCAGGCCGTGCGCGACGTCGCGGCTGATCGACCAGTGGAAGTTGCCCGGCACGAACAGCACGTCGGCGGGATGGCGCTTGAGGTGCTCGACCACGGCGCGGCCCAGCCGGATGCGCGAGCCGAAACCACGCGGGATCGGCGGGGCGCACTCGACGAGATCGACGGCCGGCGACACCAGCCCGACCTGGGGGCCGGTCTTGGCGCCGCAGAGCAGGGTCACCTGATGGCCGGCCTTGGCCCAGGCCTCGGTCAGGCGCAGCGCCACGCGCTCGGTGCCGCCCAGGGGCAGGTCGTGCAGGACGACAAGGATCTTCACGTCAGGCCCTCAGGCGCTGGACGATGGCCGCGCCACGCGCCGCGAACTGCTCGGCGCCGAAGCGCGCTTCGGTGCGGGCGCGGGCCGCTTGGCCCATACGCGAGAGGCGCCCTGGATCGGACAGCGCCTCGGCCAGGGCGGCGGCCAGGGCGGCCGGATCGCGCGGCGGGACCAG
>JAEXJH010000700.1 GCA_023445955.1 Pseudomonadota bacterium | reverse complement strand
AAAAGCCGCCCCCAGCGTTGGCGGGGGGCGGACTGCCCAGGGCGTGGCATGCCACGCCCGTCTACCAAAGGAGCCTTAGCGGTAGGCCGGCGGATAGCCGCTGGCGTCAGTCGTCGCATAGCGGTCGCGCAGCTGGTTCTGGCGGCTGTCCTGCGGCTGCTCGACGCCGCCGACGAAGACGTTCAGCGGCCAGCTGGTCGCTTCCAGCGGGTCACCGTTCCAGACCACGACATCGGCCTGCTTGCCCACGTCCAGCGAGCCGATCTTGCCGTCCTGGCCCCAGATCTTGGCCGGGGTCAGGGTCACTGACGCCAGGCCGGCCGCGTAGGGCAGGCCGTTGGCGACCGCGAGGCCGGCGTTCAGGCGTTCCTGGCGCAGGTTGTTGAAGTCCCGCGAGCCGTTGATCGCCACCGTCACGCCGGCGGCGTTCAGGCGGGCGGCGTTGTCCAGGCGCGAGCCCAGGGCCTCGAAGCTGTCGGGCAGGTCGGCCTGCGGATCGACGATGACCGGCACGCCGGCCTTGGCGATCTCGGCCGCGACCAGCCAACCTTCCTCGACGCCTTCGAGGATGACCTTGATCTTCTCGTCCGCCGCCAGCTTCAGGGCCTGGCGGATGTCGGCGGCGCGGGAGACGCGGATCAGCAGGGGGGTCTTGCCCTGGGTGACCGGGATCAGGGCCGCCAGATCGAGACGCGACAGACCAAAGTCGCGAGTGGCGCCCTGCTCGAACGCCGATCGTCGGCTGGCGAAGGCGCGAGCGTCTTCCAGGGCCGAGCGGATCAGGATCAGGTCGGCGCCGCGCGAGCCGCCGGCCGCCCGTGCGCCGCTCTCGCCCAGCGAGACGGTGACGGCCAGCTTGGAGGCCTCGACGATGTCGGTCGCGCCGGCCTTCAGGCGGATGAAGGCCGCCTGGCCGCCGAACAGCGACGGGTCGCCGTCACCGGTCTTGCCGGCGGTCATCTCCTCGACCACGCCGTCGTCGGCATGCTCGTGAGCCCCGCCGCCGGCGCCCGACAGCACCGGCACGACGGCCGAGCTGGTGATGCCGCCGTCCCGGGCGAACGGTATGAAGGTCGAGGCCGGGTTGATCCCGTAGCTGATGTCGAAGGCGGCGGAGAGCGCATTGCCGGTGCCGTCGTCGCGGGTTTCGCGCACGCCGCTGACCTCGGACGCGCCGAGGTTGGAGGACGAGGCGACAAGGCCGGGGCTGACGACGCCGCCCTTGGCGTCGATCACCCGGGCGCCGGCCGGAACGGCGACGCTGACGCCGACGGCGGCGATCTTGCCGTCCTTGATCACCAAGGTCCCGTTCGGGATCGCGGCGCTGGAGACGGGCTCGATGCGGGCGTTGACGATGGCGACGGTCTCGGCCGCCGCGGGGAGGGCCAGGGCGCAGGCGGCGCTGGCGAGAAGCAGTGACCGGATCATCAGTTGAACGCTCCCTGGCCGGGCTGGCCGAGCTCGAAATCGGACTTGGGCTGGAAGCGCTTGTCCTTGCGGTCGTAGATCAGCGCGCCGTCGATGAAGACCTTCTCGGCCTGGGCGTAGACGCTGAACGGGTCGCGGCTCCAGACCACCAGGTCGGCGGCCTTGCCGGGTTCGATCGAGCCGGTCTTGCCGCCGATGCCCATGGCCTTGGCCGGGTTGGCGGTGATCCACTTGATCGCCTCGGCGCGGCTGATGCCATAGCCCAGCTTGTTGCCGGCGGTCATGGCGATGGCGGCTTCCTGGTTCAGCCGCTGGGTCATGATCGGGTCATCGGAGTGGATCACGACGCACGCGCCGTTCTTCCAAAGGATGGCGGCGTTGGAGTCGATACCGTCCAGGCTTTCCATCTTGAAGCCCGTCCACGAGGCCCAGGTGGCCGAGCAGATGTCTTCCTTGGCCAGCAGGGGCGCGATCTTGTAGCTCTCCACCGCGTGGTGGAACATGGTGATCTTGTAGCCAAACTCCTTGGCGATATCGATCATCACGGCTTCTTCGTCGGCGCGGTAGCAGTGGTTCTGCACCAGGATGTCGCCTTTCAGGACGCCGGACAGGGTCTCCATCTGCAGGTCGCGCTTGGGGGCGTCAGCCTTCTCGCCCTTCTGGACCTTGGCGCGATAGTCGTCCCACTTGCGGGTGTAGTCGGCCGCGTCGATCCAGGCCTTGCGGTAGCCGAAGACGTTGCCCATCGCGGTGGAGGGCGAACGGCCTTTGCCGCCATAGACGCGCTTGGGGTTCTCGCCGCAGGCCATCTTCAAGCCGTAGGGGGCGTCGGGGAACTTCATGCCCTGCATGGTCAGGGCCGGCACGTTCTTCAGCGTCACCGAACGGCCGCCGAACAGGTTGGCCGAGCCGGGGAGGATCTGCAGCGTGGTCACGCCGCCGGCGCGAGCCCGGTTGAAGCCGGGATCCTGCGTCCAGACCGAGTGCTCGGCCCAGACCTGGGCGGTGTTGGGATCGGTGGCCTCGTTGCCGTCCGAACGCGCCTGGACGCCGGGCGAGGGATAGACGCCCAGGTGGCTGTGAGCGTCGATGATGCCGGGGGTCAGCCACTTGCCGGTCGCGTCGATCTTGACGGCGTCAGCGGGGATCGCGGTGTCGGGGCCGCCGACAGCGACGACCTTGCCGCCCGCGGTGACGACGACGCCGTTCTCGATCTGCTGGCCGGTGGCGGTCAGCACCGTGGCGCCGACGAAAGCCGTGGGCTGCGAGGGGAACGGCTTGTAGGTCGACGGG
>JAEXJH010000699.1 GCA_023445955.1 Pseudomonadota bacterium | reverse complement strand
CGATCGGGCCGGCGTGAAGAGCTATCTCGTCGAGGTCGGCGGCGAGCTGCGCGGCACGGGCGCCAAGCCCGACGGCCAGCCCTGGTGGGTCGAACTGGAGCGGCCGCCGACCGCCAACGACGCAGAGCGCACCATGGTCGCCCTGCACGACCTGGCCGTCGCCGCCTCCGGCGACTACCGCCGGTTCTTCGACCATGACGGCCGCCGCTACGCCCATACGCTGGACCCGGCCACCGGCGCGCCGACGACCCACGCCACGGTCAGCGTCACGGTGCTGGCCAAGGACTGCATGAGCGCCGACGCCTGGGCGACGGCCTTGACCGTCATGGCTCCCGACACCGCCGTGTCCTTCGCCGCCGAGCACGGCCTGGCCGCCTTGATCGTGTCGCGCAGCCCCGGCGGTCTGGAAGAGCGCCTGTCCCCGGCTCTGCAGGCGATGCTGGACTGATGGTCGACCTCTCCGCCTTCCCGCCCGAGACCCGCCGCCTGATCGAGGCCGGCGCCGTGGCCGGCGTCTACGCCCTGTTCTGCGCCGGGATCGCCGTGCGCGAGGCCCTGCGCGCCGCCACCGTCCGCCGCGAGGCCAAGGCGCTGTCGCAAGGCGCCGGCGAACCGGTGCTAGTCGCCTTCGCCAGCCAGACGGGCTTTGCCGAGGAACTGGCCAACGCCACCGCCAAGGCCCTGGCCGAAGCCGGCGCGCCCGTCACCCTGCGCGAGCTTTCCGCCGTCACCACCGCCGACCTGACCGGCCGCGCCCTGTTCGTCGTCAGCACCACTGGCGAGGGCGACGCGCCCGACCCAGCCCGCGCCTTCATCCGCGACGTGATGAAGGACGGCGTCGAGCTGCCCGACCTGCGCTACGGCGTCCTGGCCCTGGGCGACTCGACCTATGCCGAGTTCTGCGCCTTCGGCCGCAGCCTGGACGCCTGGCTGGCCCGCTCGCACGCCGAGCCGCTGTTCGACCGCGTCGAGGTCGACGACGGCGATCCGGCCGCCCTGCGCCACTGGCAGGGGCAGCTGGCCCTGCTCACCGGCGTCACCGACGCCCCGGACTGGAGCCGCCCCGCCTACGGCCGCTGGACCCTGGCCGAGCGCACCCTGCTCAACCCCGGCAGCCCTGGCGGCGAGGCCTGGCATATCCGTCTCGTCCCGACCGACGGCGCGACCTGGGACGCCGGAGACATCCTGGAGATCGGCCCGCGCAACAACCCTGCCGAGGTCGCCGCCTTGGGTCTGCCGGCCCACATGACTGAGGCGCTGATGGGCCTGCGCCTGCCGCACGGTCCCATCGGCGACATCGCTGAGCTGACCCCGCTGCCGCACCGCGAATACTCGATCGCCTCGCTGCCGTCCGACGGCGGGGTCGAGCTGATCGTCCGCCTGACGCCCCGCGCCGACGGCGCTCCGGGCCTGGGCTCGGGCTGGCTGTGCCGGTTCGCCAAGGTCGGCGAGACGGTCGACGCCCGCGTGCGGACCAACCGCAGCTTTCACGCGCCGGAGGCCTCGCGGCCGCTGATCCTGATCGGCTCGGGCACGGGCCTGGCGGGCCTGCGCGCCCACCTGAAGGCCCGCGCCGCGGCTGGCGTGCGCTGGAACTGGCTGGTCTTCGGCGAGCGCACCGCGTCCTGCGACTACTTCCACCGCGCCGAGATCGAGGGCTGGAAGGCCTCGGGCCTGCTGGACCGCGTGGACCTGGCCTTCTCGCGGGATCAGGCCGAGCGGGTCTATGTCCAGCACCGCCTGCGTGCAGCGGCCGATGTGCTGCGGCGCTGGGTGGCCAATGGCGCGGCGATCTATGTCTGCGGATCGTTGGAGGGGATGTCGCGGGATGTCCACACCGCGCTGGTCGAGGTGCTGGGAGCCGAGATGCTCGAGCGCCTCACCGACGAAGGCCGGTATCGACGGGACGTCTACTAGCGCAGCGCTTGGCGCTCCTCCGGCGTATTCGCCCCCCGCAACCGGGCCATCGCGCCATCGGGGACTGGTAAGCTCACCAACCCCGCCGCGGCCACGAACCGCCGCAGCGGCCACCCTGCCTCCGCGTCGCTCGGGATGGCGCTCGCCGCCAGCACCATCGGCACGGGCAGCCCCTCGTAGTAGCCGCCACCCGCCAGCAACGGCGCCAGGTCCTCCGCCGTCGCCGTCGGCGCATCCACGGCCAGCACCAGCAACCGCTCGGTTCTCAGAGCCCGCGCCCCGGCCAGCACGCCGCCGACCGGTCCCGCGAACGCCTCCTCATCCGGAACCCACGGCAGCCCCAGATCCGCCCCCGCCGTCACCAGCGCCTCGGCGCCCGCCGCCCTTGCCAGGGCCGCCACGCGATCCACCGCCCGCTGGCCGTCCCAGTCCAGCACGGCCTTGTCGCGTCCCATCCGCCGGGACGCGCCGCCGCACAGGATGATCGCGCCGAGAGTGCTCATGTCGCCCTGTCTTCCACCGCCGCCCCGAAGCGGTCTAGCATCCGCGCCGCAAAGGGACGGATACAAGAATGAGCCAGCCTGCCGAGCGCCAGCGTCGTCGTACGACCCAGAGCGCCACGATCCGCGACGTGGCCGCCCGCGCGGGCGTCTCGCCGATGACCGTGTCCCGGGTCATCAACCGCGAGAGCACCGTCAAGGACGAGACCCGCGCCCTGGTCGAGCAGGCCATCGCCGAGCTGAACTACGCCCCCAACCCCGCCGCCCGCAGCCTGGCCGGCAGCGCGCCGTTCCGCATCGGCCTGCTCTACGACAACCCCTCGACCGGCTACCTGTCGGAGTTCCTGGTCGGCGCTCTGGACGAGAGCAGCCGCACCGGCGCCCAGATCGTCATCGAGAAGTGCGCCGAGCCCGAGCTGGCCGGGGCCACCCTGGCCCGCCTGCTGAAGACCGGCGTCGACGGCCTGATCCTGCCACCGCCGCTGTGCGAGTCGCCCCAGGTCCTGGCCGAGGTGAAGGCCGCCGGCGCCGCCGCCGTGGCCGTCGCGCCCGGCATGGCCAGCCCCGACATGGCGACCATCCGCATCGACAACGAGGCGGCCGCCTTCGAGCTGACCCAGCACCTGATCGGCCTGGGCCACAAGCGCTTCGGCTTCATCAAGGGCCACCCCAACCAGACCGTCAGCCAGCAACGCCTGGACGGTTTCATGGGCGCCCTGAAGGCGGCCGGGATCCCGATGGAGGACCTCCGGGTCGAGCAGGGCTACTTCACCTATCGCTCGGGCCTGGACGCCGCCGAGCGCCTGCTGGCCGCCGAGCCGCGCCCGACCGCGATCTTCGCCGCCAACGACGACATGGCCGCCGCCGCCGAGGGATTGGCGCACCGCCTGGGCCTGGACGTGCCGGGCGACGTCTCGATCGTCGGCTTCGACGACACCTCGATCGCCGACAACATCTGGCCGGCCCTGACCACCGTCCACCAGCCCATCGCCGCCATGGCCCGCGCGGCCGTCGACCTGGTGCTGGAGGAAATCCGCCGCAAACGCGACGGCGGGGGGGAGCCGAGACAGCTGATGCATCCGCATACGCTGATCGTGCGGGATTCCAGCGGGCCGATGAGCGAATAAAACACCCTCTCCTCTGGGAGAGGGCGGGGCCCGCGCCAGAGGCGTGGGAGGGTGAGGGGAAAACCGCTCGCCGGAAAATCCTGATTCCTTAACTTGAAAACAAAAGAGGAACAAATTCCTCTAACAGCATGCGCTCGACCGCCCATGCCCGACACCTCCGTCGCAAACAGACACCCGCCGAGGCGCGCCTCTGGAGTCTCCTGCGCGGCCGTCGCCTCGCCGGTGTGAAGTTCCGCCGCCAGGTTCCGGTCGAGCGCTACATCGCCGACTTCGTCTGTGTGGAAGCCCGTCTGATCATCGAGATCGACGGCCGCATCCACGATGACGAAGAGGCTCAGCTCAAGGACATCGAGCGCACCGCCATCCTGGAATCGTGCGGGTATTTCCTCATCCGGTTCTCCAATGACCTGGTGTTCAACGATCCCGGCCGGGTTTGCGAGGCGATTGTCGCCACACTTCGGGCGGCTGGACGCTAGTCCCCTCACCCTCCCACCGCTTCGCGGCGGGCCCCGCCCTCTCCCA
>JAEXJH010000698.1 GCA_023445955.1 Pseudomonadota bacterium | reverse complement strand
CGCCCGGGTCGCCCTGCGTCCCGGGCGTTCGCATTCGGGCCTCACCAAACCCGAAAGGCATACGACCATGGTCTAATAGTTAGCGGTCCCACCGTCTGACACAGTCCCTTCCAGATCATCGAACGATGGTCTCAATGAAAAATGGGAGGGTGTAGGATGAGCGTTGTCGGTAGCGCGCGGGGGCGGAGCCCCATGTTGAGCGCCTTGCTCGCGACCAGCGCGGTCGCGGTGGTCATGACGGCAGGAGCGGCCAGCGCCCAGACGGCGCCGGCGCCAGCCTCGGGTTCGTCCGATGCGACGGCGCTGACGGAAATCATCGTCACGGGCACGCGGATCCGGTCGACCGGCTTCACCGCGCCGACTCCGACCCAGGTTCTGGGCCAGGCCGAGCTGGAGCGCGCCGCCCAGCCGAACATCTTCACCGCCATCACTCAGCTGCCCTCGCTGCAGGGTTCCAGCGGCGCCACCACCGGCACGTTCAGCACCTCGAGCGGCCAGCAGGGCCTCTCCTCGTTCTCGCTGCGCGGCCTGGGCACCATCCGCACCCTGACCCTGCTGGACGGCCAGCGGGTCGTGCCGGCCAACGTCACGGGCGTTCCCGACATCAGCCTGTTCCCGCAGCTGCTGGTCGAGCGGGTCGACGTGGTGACCGGCGGCGCCTCGGCCTCCTACGGCTCGGACGCCGTCGGCGGCGTGGTCAACTTCATCACCAACAAGAAATTCGTGGGCTTCAAGGCCAACGTCCTGACCGGCGTCACGACCTACGGCGACAACCACCAGTGGCTGGCCCAGGTCGCGGCCGGCAAGAACTTCATGAACGACCGTCTGCACGTGCAGGTCAGCGGCGAATACGACTGGGAGGAGGGCGTCCCGGCCGGCGGCTTCGGCGAGGACGCGCCGGGCAGCCGCGACTGGTACACGACCGCCACCCTGGTCAATCGCGGCGTCACCAACGACGGCTCGCCCCAGTACCTCTATCGCGAGCACGCCCAGGCTTATCAGTATGCCAAGTACGGCCTGATCAGCACCGGACCGCTGCAAGGCACGGCCTTCGACCAGGCCGGCAACCCGTTCCAGTTCCAATATGGCGGTGGCGGCGCGCCGTCCAAACTGACCACTCCCGCAACGGGAGCCCCCGTCTCCGGCTGCTACACCAATGGCGGCTTCTGCGTCGGCGGCGACCTGTCGGGCAATGTCGGCATCGGCACCTCGCTTCAGTCCCGGATCAAGCGGATGGGCAGCTACGGCCGCATCGGCTACGACCTGAACGACAAGAACGAGATCTATGCGACCCTAAACGTCGCCCGCGTGGAGAGCAGCAACCAGCCCAATCCGGGCGCGGCCACCACCGGCCTGACGATGTCGTGCTCGAACCCGTACCTGCCGGCGTCGATCGTGGCGGCCTGCGCCGCCAACAACATCACGACCTTCAACTTCGGCACGAGCAACGCCCTGCTGCCGCGCAACATCTCGGTCCATCCGACCCGGACACAGGTCCGGGCGGTGATCGGCGCCGACGGCCGGTTCGACGCCCTGGGCAAGGAATGGCGCTACGACGCCTATTTCACCCACGGCCAGAACACGACGAACATCCACGTCAACGACATCCTGCTGACGCCGCGCTATCGCGCGGCCGTCCAGGCCATCACGGTGGGCGGACAGATCGTCTGCGCGGACCCGATCGCCCGCGCCAACGGTTGCGTGCCGATCAACATCTTCGGCGGCAAGCCGCCCAGCGAAGCGGCCCTGGCCTACATCACGCCCAAGAACGGCCCGTATCAGCATTCGGTGCAGAAGCAGGACGTCGCCAGCCTCAACTTCAGCGGCGAGCCGTTCGCCCTGTGGGCCGGTCCGGTGTCGCTGGCGTTCGGCGGCGAGTGGCGCAAGGAGCAGTACCACGTCCAAGGCGACCCCTATGGCGATGGCAACACGGACTCGCCCAACACCGCCGACTATCCGGCCGATCCGGTCCTGACCGCTTCGGGCGCCAACTGGTTCGCGGGCAACTACCACTCCGGCGCCGGCAAGTACTCGGTGAAGGAAGCCTATGCCGAAGTGAACATCCCGCTGGTCAATTCGGAAGCCGCGGGCCGGGCCAACCTCAACATGGCCGGCCGCTGGACCGACTACAGCACCTCGGGCACCGTCTACACTTGGAAGGTCGGCGCGACCTGGGACACGCCGATCGACGGCGTGCGCCTGCGGGCCGTCACCTCGCGTGACGTGCGGGCTCCGAACCTGTCGGAATTGTTCGCCGCGCCGGTGACGACCACGCTGCCGAACTTCACCATTCCTTCGAACGGCACGCCGCCAGCCGGCCAGCCCTCGGGCGGCTCGCTGACGGTTCTGCAGAATGTGGTGGGCAACCCGGCCCTGAAGCCGGAAATCGCCAAGAACGTCACCATCGGCGCGGTGCTCTCGAACCCGCAATGGCTGCCGGGCTTCAGCGTCTCGGTCGACTGGTACAACATCGTCCTGAACGGCGGCATCTCCAGCCTGGGCGCCCAGCAGATCGTCAACTTCTGCTATGCGGGCCTGACCCAGTTCTGCGGCGCCTTCAACTTCACCCCGTCCGGCGGCGCGACGGCCTTCGTCAACTCCCAGACGTTCAACCTGGCCTCGATCAAGACCAGCGGCTTCGACATCGAGAGCAGCTATCGCTTCGAATTGCCCAGCGTGCCCGGTCGCTTCACGGTCCGGGGCCTGGCGACGAACACGCACAAGTTCGTCACCAACCCGGGCATCCCCGGCGCGGTCGCCGTCGACTCGGCCGGCCAGAACTCCGGCGCCACGCCGGACTGGAAGTTCCTGGCCATTCAGTCCTGGGACAACGACCGGTTCGCCTTCAGCGTCCAGGAGCGTTGGTTCAGTGATGGCCGGTTCGGCGGTACGACCACCGATTACATCGAGTGCAAGGCCGGCAGCTGCCCTGTCTCGACCGGCAGCAACCCGACCATCGACTACAACCAGATGAAGGGCGCGACCTATGTCGACATCAGCGCCTCGTACAAGTTCGGCAACGGCCTGCAGCTCTACGGCAAGGTCGACAACCTGCTGAACCGCGATCCCACGCCGTCGCCGCAAACCAATACGGGCCTGGACGCCAACCCGGCGCTCTATGACCTGCTGGGCCGGTTCTATCACGTGGGCCTGCGCTACAGCTTCTAGTCACGGTTCCCCCGCCTCTTCCTTCCCCTAAGGCGGTCTAGCCCGAGCCCGGATCGGCCAAGCGCCGCACCGTGGCTCGGGCGTCTTTCTTTGCGCTACGGGTCGCGGCCTGCGGGCGCGGGAGATCGAGTTCGAATGACAGTTCTGGTGACGAGATGAACCGGGTCGAGCGCGTCCGAGACGCGACCATGGCCGATGTTGCTCAGCGGGCGGGCGTCTCACGCATGACCGTCTCGCGGGTCATCAACGACGGCGCCAAGGTTCGGGACGACACGCGCCGGGCGGTGCTGGACGCCATCCGCGACCTCAACTTCCAGCCCAACCAGGCGGCCCGCAACCTGGTCATGGCCGGCGAGCTGCGGATCGGCGTCGTCTATTCCAACCCCAGCGCCGCCTTCATGAGCGACTTCCTGGTCGGCGTGTTCGAGGAGGCCAGCAGCGCCGGCGCGCGGTTGATCCTGGTCCGGGGCAAGGACGGCGAGGCCCCCTCGCAGGAAGACTTGCAGCCCTTGTTGAGCGGCGGCGTCCACGGGGTGGTCCTGGCCCCGCCACTGGGCGAGTCCGCCGCGGTTCTCAACGCCCTGCGCGCCGCCAGCCTGCCTGTCGCCGTGGTCGCCGCCGGCCGACCGGCCCGCGAGGCGATCAATGTCCGGATCGATGACCGCCAGGCCAGCCAGGCCATGACGCGCCATCTGCTGGACCTGGGCCATCGCCGGATCGGCTTCATCATCGGCAACCCCAACCAGACCGCCAGCGCCGAGCGCCTGGACGGCGCACGGGCGGCGATCGCGGCGGTCGAGGGCGCCGAACTCGTCCTGGCCCAGGGCGCCTTCACCTACGACTCCGGCCTGCGCGCCGCCGAGGCGCTACTGGATGGCGACCAGCGGCCCACCGCGATCTTCGCCAGCAATGACGACATGGCCGCCGCCGCAGTCTCGGTCGCCCACCGCCGCCATCTGGACGTCCCGGGTGACCTGACCGTGGTCGGGTTCGACGACACCACCGTGGCCACCACGCTATGGCCGCCGCTGACCACCGTCCGCCAGCCTGTCCGCCAGATGGCGGCTGTCGCCCTGGGCCGGCTGCTGCAGGTGCTGCGCGCAACCGAGCCTTCGCAACCCTATGCCGACCATGTGCTGGATCACGCCCTGATCGAGCGTGACTCCACCGCGTCGCCACCGACCGCCGACAAGAGGCCACCGCATGCCTGAGCCGATTTCCGACATGGAACGCGCCACCGTCCGGCGGGTGACCGCGCGGCTGATGCCGCTGTTCTGCCTGATGTATCTGATCGCCTATATCGATCGGCAGAACGTCTCCTACGCCAAGCTGGACATGGTCCAGGCGCTGGGTCTGAGCGAAGCCGCCTATGGCCTTGGCGCGTCTCTGTTTTTCATCGGCTACTTCCTGTTCGAGGCCCCGTCGAACCTGATCCTGGCCAAGGTCGGCGCGCGGGTGTGGTTCGCGCGGATCATGTTCACCTGGGGTCTGGTCACCCTGGCGCTGGGCTTCACCCAGAACGCCACGATGTTCTACGTCCTGCGCTTCCTGCTGGGGGTGACCGAGGCCGGGTTCTTCCCCGGCGTGCTCTACGTCCTGACGCTCTGGTACCCGCAGTCGCACCGGGCGCGGATGGTCGGTTTGTTCATGATCGCCAGCGCCATCGCCAACGCCGTCGGCGCGGTGGTGGGCGGCCTGTTGCTGGACCTGGACGGCCTCGCAGGCCTCGCCGGTTGGCAATGGGTGTTCCTGGCCACCGGCGCGCCGGCCGTTTTGCTGACGCCCTACGTGCTGTGGAAGCTTCCGAACGGTCCCGCCCACGCCAAGTGGCTGCCCGACGATCAGAAGGCCTGGCTGGCCAAGGTGCTCGACACAGAGCGTGGCGGGGTCGCCGACGACCATCGCGGCGCCTGGAAGGCGATCTTCGATCCGCGCGTGCTGCTGCTGGCCGGCCTCTATATCGGCATGCCGCTCGGCGCCTATGGCCTGAGCTACTGGCTGCCGACCATCGTCAAGTCGTTCGGGGTCTCCAACACCACCAACGGCCTGATCAACGTCATCCCCTGGCTGATGGTCGCCGTGGCGCTGTGGGCCGTGCCACGCCATGCCGCGCGTCATGGAGCCAGCGCCTGGCACATCGCCGGACCGGTCCTGCTGGGCGCGCTGTGCCTGGTGCTGAGCGTGGTCTTGCCTGGACCCGTGCTGAAGTTCGCCGCCCTGTGCATCGCCGCCCCGGCCATCTTCGCCGCCCAGCCGGTGTTCTGGAGCCTGCCGCCCAGCTTCCTCAGCGGTCCGCGCGCGGCGGCCGGGATCGCGGCGATCAACGCGATCGGCAACCTGGGGGGCTTCATCGCCCAGAACCTGGTGCCGATGGTGCGCGACGCTACCGGCAGCAACCTGGCGCCGATGCTGGCCCTGGCCGCCGTGCTGCTGGTGACGAGCCTGCTGATCTTCTACGCCATGCGGAAACTCGGTCGGCCGGCGCAAGGCTGAGCGCTGGCAGATCGCCGCCGGCCGGAGTCGCCGGCGGCGATCCCGCTCTGCTCTAGGCCTGAGGCGCGGGCGTAAGCAGGCGGCTGGAGCGGCCGTCGAGATTCTCTATTTGGCTGAGGGCGTGAGCATGCGGCGACCCTCGGACAGGCCTGTTCCGCCTCGCTCGCCGGGATGGCCCAGATCATGGACGCATTTGAGGGGCCTGTGGTTCGCCCTCAGGCAAATTTCTGCGGCATCGCGCGGCTTTTACAGGCGGTCGAGGCACAACATCCATGCGAGCGCGACATTTTCAGTGAAATGTCAGGCGCCGATGCTCGCTGCGGGCCTCCGCTGACGGATGATCGTTTCGAGGCCTCGACCTGGGGATAACCGCCGCAGGCGGTGGGCGCGATGGCCTCGTATGAGGACCGCATGTCGACCTATCGGCTACTGATGGCGGGTTGTTCCGCCCTAGTCCTGCTGGCGCAGACGCAGGCTGCTTTCGCTGACGAAACCACCCAGTCGTCCGACACGGTCGACGAGGTGATCGTCAAGGCGCGTGACAAGGCGGGGCTGCTGGAAAAGCAGCCCAACAACACCGTCTTCGGCATCGACAAGCCATTGCTGGAGACGCCGCGCTCGGCCAGCTTCGTCAGCGACCTGACGCTGCAGCGCTACGGTATCGAGACGATCGACGGCCTGACCGCCGTCTCGCCCGGCACCTACACGGCCAGCTTCTATGGCGTGCCTGGCGCGCTGAACATTCGCGGCACGCTGGCCGAGAACTACTTCCGCGGCTTCAAGCGCATCGAGAACCGGGGGACCTATTCGACCCCGATCGGCGCGGCCGACCAGATCCAGATCGTGCGCGGTCCGCCGACCCCGATCTACGGCTCGGGCAAGGTGGGCGGCATGCTCAACTTCATTCCGAAGTCGGGCAAGAACGAGGGCGGCTATCTGACGGAGCCGACGGCCGAGGTCACCCTGACCTACGGCTCGTACAACAAGAAGAACGCCACGGCCCAGCTGGGCCTGCCGGCCAACTTCGGTTCGGTCACCGGCGGCGTCTATCTGTATGGCGAAGTCGAGGACAGCCACAGCTATTACAAGGGCATCTATCCGCGTCGTCAGACGCTGGAAGCCTCGTCCGACTTCGACCTGGGCAACGGCTGGACCACCGCGTTCGGCGGCATGTACTACCACTCGGACGGCGATGTTCAGACGCCGGGCTGGAACCGCCTGACCCAGTCGCTGATCGACAACCAGACCTACATCACCGGTCGCGACACCACGCTGAAGGACACCGACGGCAACGGCCGTCTAACGCCGAACGAGATCGGGTTCTATCCGTACGGCAGCGCCATGTACCTGGCCTATTACGGCTATCCGGACAGCAACGCCTTGCACACGCTGGACGTCGGCGTCGGCACGACGAAGCTGGATCCGCGCACCGTCTACATCAGCGGCGCCGACTTCTCGAAGACCCGCACCAACACCTTCTACTACGATCTGGCCAAGGAACTGACGCCCGACAGCTCGCTGAAACTGCAGCTGTTCTACGATGACCAGGAGAACAAGCGCTTCGTCAGCTATGGCTATCCGGCCTGGTTCGACAGCAAGGTTTGGGAAGCGCGCGCGACCTACAACTTCGCCTACGACACGGGGATCTTCACCTCGAAGTCGTTCGTGGGCGCGTCGTATCGCAGCTTCAAGGGCCGTCGCCGCGAAAGCTACAACAGCGGCGTGATCGCCCTGGACCGTCGCGACATCAGCTTCGGCGCGACACCGACCGACATCATCGACAGCCCGTTCTCGACCGAGACCGGCGCGGGCGTGCAGGGTCTGCAGTGGGAGAACGACAACCGCAGCACCTGGACCCAGGCGGGCGTCTTCGCGATGACCGACATCAAGGCGGGCGAACGCCTGAACCTGATGCTGGGCGGCCGCTACGACGACTATGACGTCAAGTCGCAGGACACCGGCTTCCTCAGCTACCAGATCGCTGGCCAGCAGAAGGCCAGCAAGGGCAAGTTCACCTACAGCGCCAGCCTGACCTACAAGGCGCCGGCCGGCGTCATGCCCTACATCACCTACGCCAAGGCTTCGGCTCTGGAGATGAGCCAGGCGGGCGACATCGCGCCGGGCCTGGTGGCCGACCCGAGCAACGCCTGGCTGTCGAACAGCGACCTGACCGAAGCCGGCCTGAAGTTCCAGTGGCTGAAGGGCACGCTGGTCGGTTCGCTGGCGGGTTACGAGCAGAACCGCACCCAACTGACCGGCATCACCGGCACGCCGACCGGCACGCGGGCCAAGGGCGTGGAACTGGAAGTGCGCTGGCTGGCCAGCGAGAACTTCAGCTTCACCTTCTCGGGCAACACCCAGCACACGACGGTGAAGGGGCCGGACAACTCGTTCCAGTACATCCCGGCCTACACCGCCGGCGTGGCGGGCGCGCAGGCCTATGGCGGCACCTATGTGGTGTGGGCGTTCAGCAGCCTGCCGGGCCGCTCGGGCGACTACGACTACACCCTGATCCCGAAGTCGGTGGTCAGCTTGTACGGCGCCTACACCAGCGACGAACATGAGTGGGGCAAGGCCGGCGGCACGTTCGGCGTGACCCACGTGACCAAGACCTCGGGCACCGTCCAGAACGCCGTGACCTATCCCGCCTACTGGGTGGCCAGCGGCAGCGTCTATTACGAATACGGTCCGTACACGGCCACGCTCAACGTCGATAACCTGTTCGACAAGCTCTACTTCACGCCCGATGCGGACAGCTACGCCAACCTCGGCGCGCTGCCCAGCAAGGGCCGCGAGTGGCGCGTGACCCTGGCCCGTAAATTCTAGTTCCCCCGCGCGGCGCGCCCCGCGAGGGACGCGCCGCGAGCTTGCATGGAGGCTCGATGGCGATGTCGACGATCCAATGGCGTTCCTGGACCCTCCTGGGCGCTCTTTCCCTTCTGCTGTTCCTGATCACCGCCTCGACGTTCTCGTCGCTGGGCGTGGTGTTGCCGGCCATGATCAAGGACCAGCACTGGAGCTTTGCTTCGGCGTTTCTGGGTTTCACCCTGCTAGGGGCGTTCTGCGGCGGCTCGTCGTGGCTGCCGGCCCTGCTGATCCGCAAGATCGGCGTCCGGGCCACGATCATCGTCGGTTCGGCCGTAATGATCGCCGGCTTCCTCTGTTTGACAATGGCCCAGGGCCTGCCGGTCTATCTGACAGGCACGGCGCTGCTGGGCGTCGGCTATCAGATGATGGCGCTGATCCCGGGCACGCACCTGCTGTCGATGCTGTTCAAGAAGAGGGCCCTGCCGTTCGGGATCTATTTCACGATCGGCTCGCTGGGCGGCGTCGTCGGTCCCTGGATGGCCCTGGCTGGCCTGGAGAGCGCCGGCGGGGCCTGGCGACCCTACTG
>JAEXJH010000697.1 GCA_023445955.1 Pseudomonadota bacterium | reverse complement strand
TCGCTGTATTGCGGCGATGCAACCTTGAGCGGTTTTCCGATATTCCCCTGAAAAGATCGCAAGCGAGGCTGTAGCCCTGTCGAGGGGACCGCAGGCGCTTGCCGTCACACACCGATACCGTTTTCGTGCACAGCGGCTGGCGCTGCTCCAGCACTTATGTGTGGAACCGCTTTCGGGCGCTGCCCGGTGTGCGCGCCTATTACGAGCCCTGGCACGAGCAGCTGGCGCGCCTGACGCCCGAGACGATCTACGCCGAAACCCCCGACAGCAGCGGCCTGCGCCATCCGGGCGGCGACCGGCCCTATCTGCAGGAGTTCGAGGTCGTGCTCGATCCGGCCGGCGGCGTGCGGCGCTTCGAGCCCGGTTTCGCCCTGGACCGCTTCTGGATCGAGCCCGAGGCCAGCGATCTTTCCCAGCAGGCCTATGTCGAGGAACTGGTCGGGGCGGCGCGGGCGCGGAGCGAGACGCCGGTGCTGGCCTGCTGCCGGACCCTGGGCAGGGCGGGGTGGCTCAAGCGCCGGTTCGGCGGTTTCCACGTCATGCTGATCCGCGATCCGGTGCAGCAGTGGCTGTCGTTCTACTCGCTGCGCAAGCGGCCACGGCCGACCTATTTCGAGCTCTGCCACTACGTCCTGCTGTCAGAGATGGCCGGCTGCGCCGACGTTTCGCGGACCTTGCTGGGCCGGGACTTCGACGGCGGGGGGACGCTGGACGAGCGCCTCGCCGCCGTCCGTCGCCAGCTGAAGCGCGCCCCGGCCAGCGTGTCGTTCCAGGCCTTCCTGGCGGTGTGGCTGCGCTCGTATCTCAAGGCCCTGCCGCAGGCCGACCTGGTGGTCGATGTCGACCGCCTGGCGCGCGACCAGGCCTATGCCCGGCAGGTCGAGGCGGCGATCGAGGCGGGCTGTGGTCTCAGGCCCGACTTCTCCGACTGCCGCGCGCCGGCCCCGCACGGCATCGCGCCGCCGGTCGAGTGGCGCAAGGCCGCGCGCGAAGTGGTGGACCTGATGGACCTGCACGGATCGATCGTCGGGCCGTCGGCGCCGCCGATCCTGTTCCGCAAGCTGGCTCCGGCCTTCGCGGCGGTGACGCCGGCGCCGGTGGGCGGAATGACCAAGCTGGGCGAGGCGCTGGGCGGCCTCGTCGGCGGGGCGGCGGTGACCCGCGCGCCGGCGAAGGCCTATGCGGCGGCGGCCACGCGCACGGACGGATCGCGCAGATAGATCCCCGAACCGCCGGGCGCGGCGGTCAGCATATCCTCGAACCCCGACACGTCGTCTTCGGGATCGAGCGCCAGCACGCCGTCGGCCGGCAGCAGGCTGACCAGGGCCTGGATCACCTTGCCGCGTAGCGAGGCGTCCATGTTCTTCAGCACGCCGCGCAGCAGGATGACGTCGAAACGCCCCATGGCCGACAGGTCGGCCAGCAGGTTCAGGCGCTTCCAGCGCACGACCTGGCGGATGCGCGGCGAGATCGCCCAGGTGTCGTCCTGGTTCTCGAAATACTTGACCAGCATCCGGATCGGCAGGCCGCGCTGGACCTCGAACTGGGTGTAGATGCCGGCCTGGGCCTTCTCGAGGCTGCGCTCGGAGAGGTCGGAGCCGAAGAACTCGAACCGCGTGCCGGTCGCCAGACCGGGGGCCTCGTTGGCGGCGATGGCCAGCGAGTAGACTTCCTGGCCGGTCGAGCAGGCCGCGCTCCAGATGCGGATCGGCGCCTCGGGACGGCGATGCGACAGGGCGGGCAGCACCTCGTCGCGCAGCTGGGCGAAGGCCTCGCGGCCGCGGAAGAAGGTGGTCTCACTGCGGCACAGGGCCTCGACCACGGCCCAGATCAGCCGGTCTTCGCGCTTGGCGCGCAGGGCCGCGATCAGGGCGTCGATCGAGTCGTAGCCTTCGCGGCGGGCCAGCGGCGAGAGGCGGCTTTCGACCAGGTAAGGCTTCTCGGTCTCGACCCGCACGCCGGCGCGGGCGCGGCCCAGGGCCGCCAGCAGGTCCATATCCTCAGGCGTCACAGCAGGCCCGCCTCGGCGAACTTCGCCTCGATGATGTCGCCGTCGAACGGCTTCATGATGTATTCGTCCGCGCCGGCCTCGAGGGCGGCCAGGATGTGCTCGGGGCGGTTCTCGACCGTGCAGAAGACGACCTTGGGCGCAGTTCCGCCGGGCTCGCTGCGCAGCTGGCGCAGGAACTCGATGCCGTTCATCACCGGCATGTTCCAGTCGAGCAGCACCGCGTCGGGCATGGCCGCGCGGCACCACGCCAGGGCCTCCATGCCATCGGCGGCCTCGGCGATCTCGAAGCCGATGTCCTCGAGGACTCGGCGGGCGACCTTTCGGATCACCCGGCTGTCGTCGACCACCAGACAGGTCTTCACGGCATGCTCCAGTTCAGACCGCCATCGTGAGGCGGTCTGGTTAAGGAGCGGTTTGCCTCAACCCGGATCGGGGTGCGGCAAATGTAACTTTTATGGCAGAGCTTGTGCCGGAAGCGGCCTTACGCCGGGACCCAGGCGGCGATCGAGGCGCGTTCCTCGCCCAGCTCGACGGCGATCTGGCCGCCGGCCGCGCGGACCAGGGCGTTCAGATAGGCCGCCTGGACCCACGGGCCGCCCAGGCCCTCGGCCAGGGGCTCGCCCTTCAGGCCGGCCAGCACTTCGGGGCGCAGGCGGGCGCGGGGGCCGGCCGCGTCGGCGATGATCGAGAAGCGACCGTCGGCGGCGATCCCCTTGACCGTGGCCACGCCGCCGGCCGGCAGGGCGCTGGCGGCGATCTGGGCGATGTTGAGGATGGCCCGCGACGAGGGCTTGTTCATCGCCTGCGGCTCGATCTGCCAGTCCAGGCTGGGGCGCACATGGGCGAACACGCCCTGGGCCAGCTTCTCCAGCTCGCGCGAGTCGAAGTTCTCGGCCGAGGCCGAGGCGCCGAACGCCACGCGGGTGAACTGCAGGAGGTCCGCCAGCTTGCGGGCCGACGAGGCGATCAGGCCCATGGCGTCTTCGCGCATGTCCTGGGCGGCCGGATCGTCCAACAGGTCCAGGCCCGAGACGATGGCGCTGGCCGGACTGATGAAGTCGTGGCACAGGCGCGCGGCCAGCATGGCGGCGAAGTCGGGGCCTTGGACGTCCGTTTCGGGGGACGAAGGCGCAGCGGTCTCGGAAACGGTGTCGGTCATGGCGGCGAACTCTGCCGTGATTTGAGGCTTTGGCAAACCGGGCTGGTCCCTCTAAACGAAGCCCGTGATCGATCCGTTTCTAGAGCCCGGCGTTTTGGTGCGCCATCCCGGCCAGCCCGACTGGGGCCTGGGGCAGGTTCAGTCCGTGATCGGACACCGCGTGACCGTCAATTTCGAAGAGGCCGGCAAGCAGACCATCGACAGCACGCGGGTGCGTCTGGTCTTCGTCGGCGACGACCCCCGGGGATGAGAATGAGCGCTGAGAACCTTGCCGATTGGGGCCGCGCCCTGGCCAAGATCACCGAAGAGGCCGCGGTGGTCATCCTGCCGTTCTGGAAGACCGAGCTGGCCGTGGCCCAGAAGGCCGACGAGAGCCCCGTCACCGAGGCCGACCGCGCCGGCGAGCGCCTGATCCTGGAACGCCTGGCCGCGCTTTATCCGGACGTGCCGGTCATCTCCGAAGAGCACGCCAGCGAGTTCGGCACGCCCGACGCCATCGGCCCGCGCTTCTTCCTTGTGGATCCGGTCGACGGCACCAAAGCCTTCGTGCGCGGCGATCCCAACTTCACGGTCAATATCGGCCTGATCGACAACGGCGTGCCGGTCGCCGGCGCCGTCTGCGCCCCGGCCACGGGCGAGGTCTGGTTCACGACGGCGGATGGCGCGGTCAAGCGCACCGGCGTCGACGGCGCCGAAGCGCTCGCCCATGTCCGCCCCTGGCCGACCGGCCAGGCGCTAGGCCTGGTCAGCCATACCATGCGCGAGGAAAAGGCCGCCGAACTGGCCGCGCAGTACGGTTTCGACCTGCGCGCGCCGATGGATAGCTCGATCAAGATGTGCCGCATCGCCGAGGGCTCGGCCGACATCTATCCGCGCCACGGCCCGACCTCGGAGTGGGACACGGCCGCGGCCCATGCGGTGCTGGTCGCCGCCGGCGGCCGCTTCACCCAGCCGGACGGCTCGCCGTTCCTCTATGGCAAGACCGACCAGGCGTTCCGCAACGGCTGGTTCGTGGCCCGCAGCTAGGGCGCGGGCTCGGCTTCGACCGAGGTCGTCAGGATCACGCCGGCCGAGGCCGAGACGATGGCGGCGATGGCCAGCCACTGGGTCACGGTCAGGTGCTCGTGCAGGATCACCAGGCCCGCCAGGGCGCCGACCGCCGGCTCCAGGCTCAGCATGACGCCGAAGCTGCGTTTGGGGATGGCGCGCAGGGCGATCATCTCCAGCGAATAGGGGATGGCGCTGGACATCACCGCCGTCACCAGGCCCAGGGCGATCAGCTTGGGCTGGAACAGCGCCGCCCCGGCCGAGGCGACGCCGATCGGCACGACGATCAGGGCCGCCGTGGCCATGCCCAGCGCCACCGAGCGCCCGGCGTGCAGGTGGCCGGTCCGCTTGCCCAGGATGATGTAGAGCGCCCACATCACCGCCGCGACGCACGCAAAGCCCACGCCCACGGGATCCAGCGGCTTGGCGCCGGGATCGATCGGCAACAGCAAAGCCAGGCCCAGCACGGCCAGGCCGATCCAGACGAAGTGGATCAGCTTGCGCGAGCTGGCCACCGACACCGCCAGCGGCCCGATGAACTCGATGGCCACGGCCACGCCCAGCGGAATGGTGCGGATGGCCATGTAGAAGCAGAGGTTCAGGAGACCCATCACCGCGCCATAGAGCGCGACCTTGCCGAGGTCGGCGCGCGAGATCGGGTGCTTCCAGGGTCGCCAGACCAAGACGAGCACCAGCGCCGAGAACCCCACCCGATAGGCGCTGGTCCCCTGCGCCCCGACGGCCGGAAACAGCCCCTTGGCCAGAGACGTGCCGACGCAGAGCGTGACGATGGCCGCGATCAGGGCGGCATAGGGGATGAGCAGGGGACGGGCGGACATGGGCCGCTTTTAGGGGGCAGGATAAGCTGGCGCTAGGGCTGCCGGATCCAGTCTTCGCTCCCGTGGCGCACCCGCTGAATAAGGATATCCGCGCCGTCGAGCCGATAGATGATGATGTGGCTTCGATAGGGATGGACGCGCGACAGGCTCTTTAGCTCCGTACGTTCCGCTGCAGCGAATGGAAAGTCCGACAGGAACTTGAAGGTATGCTCCAGGCCTTCGTGGTAGCGCTCTGCCTGGTCGGCGCCGAACATGTCCATGCCGGCGATGTAGATTTGGATGATGTCTTCTTCGGCCTTCTGGCTGAGCCTATAGGCCACGACGTTTGCCAGCTTCCAGGCGGGCGGCGGCCAGGATTTCGCTCATGGACTTGGTGCTGACGCCGCTATCCTCAGCTTCATCGATGAGGCGCTGCATGGTCGCGATCTTGTCGGCGCGTTCCTGATCACGACGGATCAGGTCGCGCACATAGTCGCTGGCGTTGCTGTAGCGACCGGTTTCGGCCTGCTCTTCAACCCACGTCTTCATGGCGTCGGGAAGCGATACGTTCATCGTCGCCATGGCTCACCTCTACAGCGAGCATGGCATTCTTTGGCAAAGATTGCCATCTGAAAGGGCGTGAACGCCGCAGTCGGATATCTAGACCGAGATATTCACCAGCGTGCCGGTCAGCTCACCGGTCGCCTGGCTCAGCGCGGCGCCGGCCGCGGCGGTCGCCTTGGCGTTGGTCTGGGCCACGGCCAGTTGCGTGAGGTCGACGATCGGCGCGGCGGTCTCGCCCGAGGCGGCCGGGCGCGGCGTGTACTGAGCGGCGCTGGAGCCTGAAATCTGCACGGCGCTGTCCTCGCGGGAATTCGCCGGCAATTTGGTCGCCAAGCCTTAAACAGGCCTGACCAAACAAGGTTAAGGCCCACCCTCCCGTCGCCGAGGGGGTGGGCCTTGTCCGCTACTTCTTCACCCAGCCGCCATCCAGCGGCTTCCAGAACTGGCCGGGGGCCAGGCGGGCGTAGAGCTGCTTGGCGGTGGCCTGGCCGGCGGCGTCCTGGGTCACGCCGGTCTTGGCGGCGATGTCCTTGTAGGCGGCGGCGCGGCCGGTGTTGATTTCGGCGACCGAGGCGCGCAGGCCAGCGTCGCCGCCGGCCACAATGCCGAGGTAACCGTCGGCCTGCTCGCCGACCGTGCCAGCGGCCTTGGCGGCGTCGACCTCGGCCTTGGCGGCGGCCGATTGGGCCATGGCCAGGCCCGTACCGGCGGCGGTCATCGCCAGGCCCAGGGCCAGAACCGTCATCGTCTTGCGGATCATGTCGGCTCTCCTTCTTAGAACAGGTTCGGGTTTTGCTGGATGAGCGACTGGACTTCCTTGTCCAGCCGCACGCGGACGTCGGCGTCCAGCTTGGCGTAGATGTTGATCGGGTCGACCTTCACGCGGACGGTGGGCGTGCAGGCGGCCGCGCCGAGCGCTCCGGTCGCGAGCAAGGCCATCAAGAGGGCGCGCTGTCTCATGCGGGGTGTCTCCAGTTCTTCGTCAGGTTGCCCGGTCACGGTTGAACCGGACCTGAACGAGGTTGGGCCGCTGGTTCCTCGGGAGCGAAAGAACGGCGCCAGGCCGCCAGAAGCTCGTCGAAGTTCAGCGACGTGTCGAGGGTCAGGTCGACCGGCGTCTTGGCCGGCAGGGCGATACGCTTGTCGAAGGCCCGGCCGCGCAGCAGATCCAGGATCCCCACGCGGGCCTTCTCGGCCACCTTCGGATCGTGCTCGCCCTTGATGTGGAAGAGGATGCCCAGGCGCCCCTTGTCGGTGCTGTTCACGCCCGCTTCCAGCTGCTCGAAGGCCAGGTTCTCCATGGCCTGGTAGGCGAAGTCCTGGAT
>JAEXJH010000696.1 GCA_023445955.1 Pseudomonadota bacterium | reverse complement strand
CTATCGCCCGTTCCCGTTCGAGATCGAGACGACAAGGCTGATCTTCGAGCTGCATCCATCCGAGACGCGGGTGAAGGCCGAGCTTTCGGTGCGCCGCCTCGGCGCCAAGGACGAGCCGCTGGTGCTGAACGGCGAGCGCCTGAAGCTGGTCTCCGTCGCCATCGACGGCCAGGCGCTGAGCGCCAACCAGTACATCGTCGACGCCGAGCACCTGACGATCCCGGACCTTCCCGACCAGTTCGTGCTGACCACCGAGGTCGAGATCGATCCGTCGGCCAACAAGGCCCTGATGGGTCTCTACATGTCGGGCGGCCGCTTCTGCACCCAGTGCGAGGCCGAGGGCTTCCGCACCATCACCTATTTCCCCGACCGCCCCGACGTGCTGAGCCGCTACAGCGTGCGGATCGAGGCCGAACGCCAGTTCACGCATCTGCTCAGCAACGGCAATCTGCTCGACTCGGGCGTGCTGGAGGACGGTCGGTTCTTCGCCGAATGGCAGGATCCGTTCCCCAAGCCCTGCTACCTTTTCGCGCTGGTCGCCGGCCATCTGGACGTGCTGCTCGACAAGTTCGTCACCATGAGCGGCCGCGAAGTCGCCATCCGGGTGTTCGTCGACCCCGGCCAGGCCTCCCGCGCCGCATACGCCGCCGACAGCCTCAAGCGAGCGATGAAGTGGGACGAGGATGCGTTCGGCCGCGAATACGACCTCGACCTGTTCATGATCGTGGCCGTGCGCGACTTCAACTTCGGGGCCATGGAGAACAAGGGGCTGAACATCTTCAACAGCTCCCTGCTGCTGGCCGATCCCGAGACCGCCACCGACCTGGACTACGAGCGCATCGAGGCGGTCGTGGCCCACGAATACTTCCACAACTGGACCGGCAACCGCATCACCTGCCGCGACTGGTTCCAGCTGTGCCTGAAGGAAGGCTTCACGGTCTTCCGCGACCAGAGCTTCAGCGGCGACATGCGCGGCCCGATCGTGCAGCGGATCAAGGATGTTCGCGCGCTTCGCGCCCGGCAATTCGCCGAGGACGCCGGCCCCCTCGCCCACCCGGTGCGGCCGTCCAGCTACCTGAAGATCGAAAACTTCTACACCGCGACGATCTACGAGAAGGGCTCGGAGATCATCCGCATGCTCAAGACCATCCTGGGCGCCGAGGCGTTCCGGGCTGGCTGCGATCTCTACTTCCAGCGTCACGACGGCCAGGCGACCACGGTCGAGGCCTTCATCGCCTGCTTCAGCGAAGCCTCGGGCCGCGATCTCACCGACTTCTTCGGCTGGTACGAGCAGGCCGGCACGCCGGCGGTGACGATCGAGACCGCCTATGACGAAGCCACCCAGGCGCTGACCCTCACCCTGGCCCAGTCGACCGCCCCGACACCGGGCCAGCCGACCAAGAACGCCCTGCCGATCCCGATCGCCATCGGCCTGCTGTCGGAAACCGGCGAGGCTCTGCGCGATACCGAAGTCGTGCTGCTGGACAAGGATCAGATGACCGTCCGCTGGGACGGCGTGGCCAGCACTCCCGTCCTGTCGGCCCTGCGCGGCTTCTCGGCCCCGGTGAACCTGTCGACCGACGCGCGGCCGGCCGATCGCTATGTGCTGTTCGCCGCCGATCCGGACCTCTTCAACCGCTGGGAAGCCGGCCAGACCCTGGCCCGCGATCTGATCCTGGCCCGCGCCGCCGGCGCGCCTGACGAGGTCGGCGAGGAGCGCTATGCCGACGCCCTGGGCCACGCCCTGGTCGACGACGCCGCGGAGCCGGCCTTCAAAGCCCTGCTGCTGGCCCTGCCGTCCGAGCAGGATCTGGCCCTGATGTCCGAACCGGCCGATCCGCCGGCTCTGCACGAAGCCCGCAACGCGCTGCGCACTCGCGTCGCCGTCCACCTGGGTGACCTGCTGCGCCGCCTGCATGGCGAGATGCAGAGCGACGCCGAATTCTCGGCTGACGCCCAGGCCGCCGGCCGTCGCGCGCTGCGCAACGCTTGCGCCGAGGTGCTGTCGGCTGACCCGCACGCCGACAACGTGGCGCGCCTGACCGCCCATTTCGACACCGGGCGCAACATGACCGACGCGATGGGCGGCCTCTATCCGCTGGTCGCCGTCGGCGGCGCCGCCCGTGACCTGGCCCTGACCAAGTTCCACCACGCCTGGCGCGGCGAGCCGCTGGTGCTGGACAAGTGGTTCGCCGTCCAGGGCCGCGATCCGAACGAGGACGCCCTGGAGCGGGTGATCGGCCTGACCCAGATTCCGGACTTCGAGCCGACCAATCCCAATCGCCTGCGGGCCCTGGTCTCGACCTTCGCCAACTTCAATCCGGCGCGGTTCCACGATCCCAGCGGCGCGGGCTACCGCTTCCTGGCCGACCAGATCCTGGCGGTGGACAGCTTCAACCCGATGACGGCCGCGCGCCTGGTCGAGCCCCTGGGCAACTGGCGGCGCTACAAGCCCGAACTGGGCCGGCTGATGCGCGAACAGCTGGAACGCGTCGCGGCCCATCCGGACCTGTCGAAGAACGTGCTCGAATTGGCGACGAAAGCGCTCGGCTAAGGCAGCTTTCCAGGATTCGTTCGGCCCTGAGTTGCGACCAATAGGCTCATACACACCGAATCCGCCTTTCCGGCGGTGACGGAGCGGTTGGCCGTACGGTAGATTCACCATGTCGGCGAAGTGACTCGCCGCTCGGATTGGAGCCGTAGGGTTTGGACAGGGGCTTAGCGAGACACGGGGGGACGGCGTCCGCCGGACCGACCGCGCCCGCGGCCGTGCGCGCCAAATCCGTCCAGGCGCCGTCGCAGGCGTTCGTCCGCATCGCCATCCTGGCAGCGTTGCTGCTGCTGGCCGTCTACACCGCTTTCGGCGTCAAGCGCCTGCAGGACGAGGCCTCGGCCCAGCCCGGCGGCGCGCCGCTGTCGGCCAAGGCCGGCCTGATCGCCGGTCGCGTCGAAGCCAATCTGGCCGCCCAGCGCGCCGGTCTTTCGGCCGCCGCCGACATGCTCAAGCGCGATCCGGCCGCGACCATGGAC
>JAEXJH010000695.1 GCA_023445955.1 Pseudomonadota bacterium | reverse complement strand
GCCCCGTATTGGCTGGACAGGCTGATCAGCACGCCGGGCTTGCCCATAACCACCGCGTCGCCGACGTCCGGCGCGGGCGCGTCCACCACGTCGGCGACGTCGCCGATGCGGACCGGAGCGCCGCCCGCAGCGCTCGGGATCGGCGCGGCGGCGATATCGGCGACCTTGAAGGCCTGACCCCGCGCATCGATCAGGATCCGCTGCTCGGGGGTGTCGATGAAGCCGCCGCCGCTTACGCCGGTGGCCGACTTCACGGCCGTCACCAGGTCCGAGAGCGACAGATCACGGGCCGCTAGATCGTCGGGCCGGGCGCGGACTTCGAAGCGGCGAACCTCACCGCCATAGACCGTGGCCCGAGCGACGCCGGCGGCGGCCAGCAGGCGCGGTCGTACGGTCCACTGGACGAGATCGCGCAGCTCCATGGGGCTGAGGCGATCGGAAGTGAAGCCGATCTTCAGCAGGTCCATGGTCGAGGAGGTCAGCGGCGCGACCTTGGGCGCGGCGACGCCGGCCGGCAGGCTGCCGGCGACCTCGCCCAGCGCCTCGGCCACCACCTGGCGGGCGCGGTAGGGATCCGAGCCTTCCTTGAACACCACCGTGATCGAGGACAGCCCCTGCTGGGAGTCAGAGCGCACGGTCTCGACGCCCGAGGCGCCGTTGACGGCCTGCTCCACCGGCCGGGTCACCAGCTGCTCGACTTGCTGGGCGGTCAGGCCCGGCGCCTCGGTCGAGATCTCGGCCTGGGCGGGCACGAACTCGGGAAAGACGTCGAACTTGGCGCGGGCCAGCACGACGCCGCCATAGATCAGCAGCAGGACGGCGGCCAGCGCGACCAGGCGAGGTCGCGTCAGGCACCAGCGGACGATGGCGCTGAGCATGGATCAGTTCCCGCCCTTGGAGGCGTTTTCGGCCGCGAAGATCGCCGCCGCGCCATAGACCACCACGGCCTCGCCCGGCCGGGCTCCGCCCGCAGCGAACAGGCCGTCGGCTTGTGGGACGACACCGGTCAGGACGCGCCGTTCGAAATGAGTCGGGTCCTGGCGAACATAGATGAAGGTCTTGCCCTGAGCGCGCATCACCGCCGAACGCGGCGCCAGGACGCCCATCGTTCCGACGGGGCCGCTCAACACGGCTGGCGCGGTCAATCCGACGGCCAGACGCGCTGCGGCTGGGCCGCGCACGACGCCGACCAAGCCGCCAGACTGCAGGCGGGTATCCGCCGTGCGCGCCGAGCCCAGCAAGATCACCACCGGGCGATCACCTTGGCTGAGCTCGAGCTGGACGCTTCGCGCATTGGCTGCGCTCGCCGGCGCGTCGATCCGCACCAGGGCCGCCCGGCCGGCGACCAGCTCGGCCAGCAGCCGCGCTCGGAAGCCGTCGGCCATGAAGGCCGAGCCCCACTCCAGCCCGACCCGACGGCGCAGCAGCGCCAGCTTGGCCGCGTCGGCGCTGGCCTGGGCTTGAGCAGCCTGGGCGGTCTTCAGGGCGATGGTGGCGTCGGCGGCCGCCAGCGCCTTGGTCCGAGCGGCTTCGGCGGCGGAGGCGTGGGCAGCAGCTTGGGCAGTCAGAAGGTCGCCATCCAGCGTGGCCAGCGGCACGGGATCCAGCACGCGGGCGAAGCCACGGAGTTCCCCGGCGTAGCGCGCGGCGGCCAGCGGCGCCGTCGCGACGCCCAGGCGCTTTTGCGTCGCCGCGTCGAGTTCGACGGCGGCCCACGCCTGACCGGCGAAGGCGACCGCCATCACGGCCGCCAAGGCGCTGGTTCCAAGCTTCATTGTCCGTCTCCTAGGGTGCGGGACGTGGTTTCCAACAGAGCCAGCTCGGCCGGGTCGAACGGCGCGCGCAGCGCGTCCTCCAGATCGACCTCGGCCAGGGCCTGGGCCTTGCGGGCGTCCAGAAGGTTGAGCCGCGCTTCCTGGGCTAGAGCCCGCGCGCCCAGGTCGTCGACACGGTCGGCCGCGCCGGCGGCCAGGCTGCGAGCGGTGGTGGACGCCAGAGCGTCGGCGTTGGGAACATCGCGCCCGCGGACCTGCGCCACCGTCGTCCGGGCCGCCGCCAGAGCGGCGTCGGCGACATCGATGGCCGACAGCGCAGCGGCCTGGACCGCCTCCAGCGAGCGGCCAGCCTCGGCGCGCTTGGCCTCGGCCTGGGCGATGGCCGCGCGGTTCAGGTCCTGCGGCGGCAAGGTCAGGGCCAGATTGAACGGCAATTTGGCGACGCCGTGGTCGTAGGTGTAGCCGGGTCCGATGCGGACCTCCGGATATTGCTTGGCGATCTCCAGCCGCAGCGCGCTTTCGGCCAGGTCATAATCGACCACCGCCCGCAGGACATCGCGGCGGGTCAAGGCGGCGGTCCGTGCGGCGGCCGAAACGTCCAGACCGTTCGGTCCCGGCGCCGGCGGCGCCAGCCGCAGGTCGCGCACTGCGCTCGCAGGAACGCCCAACGGTGCGGCCAAAGCGGCATCGGCGGCGGCGCGGCGGCCCAGAGCATCGGTGACGCGGCGACGAGCAGTTTCCAGTTCGCCGCGCGCGATCAGGGCCACGCTGCGATCGTCCTCGCCGGCGGCGACACGGCGATCCAGGCGGTCGGCGCGTGCGCTGCGCAGAGCCTCGACCTCCCGCGCCTGGGCGACTTCCTGGTCGGCATAGAGGCGCTCGGTCCGGGCCTTCGCCAGAGCCGTGCGCACGGTCCAGACCGCCTCGCCGTAGTCGTAGAGCGCCTGCAAGGCGGCAAGATCAGCGGCGGTGATGCGCTCCTGGCGGCGAGCGCCGATATCGAGCGGGATGTCTGAAACCGCGCCGTAGAGCCATTGCTTGGGCTCGGACTTGGCGTACTCGGCCGTCAGGGTCAGGCTGGCCGGCGGCGGCACGTGCGAGACCTTGGCCGCCGCGCGGGCGGTCCGGTACTTGGCCGCGGCTTCGGCGATGGCGGGGTTGGTCCGCAGCGCTTGCGACAGCAGGTCCGCCCCGGTCCAGGCCATGCCATCGGCAGGCGCGGACAACTGTGTCAACGCGCGCTGGTCGGGATAGCGCTCCAGATGGACCGGAGCGGGCGCATAGGCCACGCAAGCCGACAGGACCAGCACACTCGCCACCGCCAGAGGGACTGACTTCAGGCGCATGACAGATCGGTCGCGTGTGGAGGTGGTCATCCGGATATCCTCGATCCCTTCCGGCTTAGACCTTAGCCGTTGACGGCCCCATGGCTGCAAGATTGCGAATTCCCAATCTTAGCGCGGGAAGGCGACTTCGGCCCGCAGGCCTGGGCCGGCGTCGCTGAGACGCACCGTCGCCTCGTGCAGCTTGGCGACAGCGGCGACCAAGGCCAACCCCAGGCCGCTGCCGGGCGCCGAGCGGCTACGCTCCAGGCGGTAGAAGCGATCAAACAGGCGCGCATGCTCGCCGGCCGGGACGCCGGGACCGTTGTCGGCGACCCACAAGGTAGGCGCACGATCGGTCAGGCCGATCCCGACCTGGACCCGCGCCCCCTCGCCCGTATGGCGCAATGCGTTCTCGATCAGATTGACCAGCATCTGGGTCAGAAGCTCGGCGTCGCCCTCGATGACGAGGTCCTCGCCGGCTTCAAGCTCCAAGGATTGTCCGGCCTCCTCGGCCGAGGGCGCGAAAGCGTCGACGACGGTGGCCGCCAGATGCCGCAGCCGCACCTGCCGAAACCCTGCGCGACGCGCCCCGCCCTCGATCTGGGCGATGCGCAGCAGGGCCGCGAAGGTTTCCAGTATGGAGTCGAGATCCCGAAGCGCCCCGTCGATAGCCTCGGCCCGCTCGCCTTCCGAGGTTTGGGCCGTTTCCAGGCGCTGGCGCAGTCGAGTCAGCGGCGTGCGCAGGTCATGCGCGACGTCGTTGGAGACCTGGCGCAGGCTCTCCATCAGAGCGCCGATCCGGTCGAGCATGCGGTTGAAGGTGTGGGCCAGACGGTCGATATCGTCGCTGGAGCCGCGTGCGGGCACCCGCCGCGAGAGATCCCCGTCGATGATCGCCTCGGCCGTGCCCGAGATCGCGGAGATGCGCCGGTGAACGTCGCGGCTGAAAGCCAGTCCCCCGGCGACCCCCAGGATCACGACCCCCGCCAGGGCGCCTGCGAAACCGCGCAGGACGACGGTGTCCAGCGCCTCGATGCGCTCTTCGTCGTCTCCGACGATCAGGCGATAGCCGCCGGGCAACACAGTCGTCAGTACACGGATCGGTTCAATCTCACCGTCGCGCTGGGGTGCGGCGAGGCTGGCCCAGCCCGGCGCGGCGGCGCTGGAAAAGCGCCCGGCCAACGCGCGGCCGTCGGGTCCGATCAGGCCGTAGTCCAGCGCGCCGGGCGTCCGATCGCGCTCGCGCACCGCCTGGACGACACCGTCCAGGCCTTCGGTGGCGAATTCCTGGGTGAGCGCAACGGATTCGGACTGGATGCGGGCGTCGAACTGGTCCGACAGCGCCGCGCGGGTGCTGTAGAGCGTCAGCGCGCCCAGCAGCACCACCGAGAGCGCAAAGCCCAGGGTGTAGAGGACGGCCAGGCGCAGGCTGGTGGATCGCAGCACCTAGTCGGGCTCACGCAGGCAATAGCCGGCGCCGCGCACCGTGTGGATCAGCTCCTGCGGCTGACCACGATCGACCTTGCCGCGCAGCCGGCTCATGTGGGTCTCGACGATGTTGGTCTTGGGGTCGAAGTGGAACTCCCAGATGCTCTCCAGCAGCATGGTGCGGGTGACGACCCGACCGGCGTTGCGCATCAGGTATTCCAGGAGCTGGAACTCGCGCGGCTGCAGGTCGATGCGCTGGCCGGCGCGCGTGACCGAGCGCTTGAGCAGGTCCAGGCGCAGGTCGGCGACCTGAAGGGCCGAGACCACCTCCTGTGGCGGCGGACGGCGCGCCAGGGCGTTCACCCGGGCCAGGAATTCGGCGAAGGCGAACGGCTTGACCAGATAGTCGTCGCCGCCCGCCTCCAGACCTTCCACGCGATCGTCGATGCCGCCCAGCGCGGTCAGCAGCAGCACGGGCGTCTTCACCCCGGCCGAGCGGATCGTGCGCAAGATGGCCAGACCATCCAACTGGGGCAGCATGCGGTCCAGCACGATGACGTCATAGGATTCGCCGGCGGCCAGCATCAGGCCCTCGCGACCGGCGGCCGCGTGGTCCAGGGTGTGACCGGCTTCGGACAAGGCGCGCCGCAGATAGGCCGCCGCTTCCTTGTCGTCCTCGACCAGCAGAATCTTCATGCCGTCATCGTGCTCCGAACGGACCGCTTAGTCCTTGTCGTTGTCGAGACCGTTCTCCAGCACCTTGCCGTCGGCGGCGTCGACACCGACTTCGTACTTCTTGCCGTCGGCTCCGACGAGATCGAAGGTGTAGCGCAGACCGCTGCCGCCCTTTTCCTTTTCCAGCTCACGATCCTTGACCGTGCCGGGACGGGCCTTCAGCGCGATCGCTTCGGCCTGCTCGAGCGAGACCTTGGCCGACTTGGCCAGCTCGTGACCGGTGAAGGTCTTGGCGGTCTGGGCCAGGACCGGGGTGGCGGCGACGATGAGGGCCGCGGCGATGATCAGCTTCTTCATGGGACGGCTTCCTTGAAAGAGGGATCCGGGGGATCCCGACCTGTGTCCCAGGATGCGCCGGCCCGTCTTCGCCTATGATGGCTGCGAGATTACCAATTCCCAATCGATCTTGGGCCGCGCGCCGTCACCAGAGCGAGCGGTCGATGCGCTTGACGTCGAACAGGGTGACGGGGCCACAGGCCGATAGCGTGTGCATTCCGTGCGTGTAGGGCGCCGCACCAGACGGTAGGTCCAACGGCGCGGAGGCCTCGGCTTCAAACCGTTCGGCGTCGAGCTTCAGCATCGTCAGCAGCCTGATGCCGCCGCCGTAGGTCTGCGTGCAGTCCTGCACCGGAAGGCGTGGCAGGCCGTGCTCGATCCAGACCGTGCCGCCGGGTCGGCTCGACGCCAGATCGTTGCGGACCGGGTTGCCAGGATGAACGCGCCAAGGTCCCGTCAAGCGTTCGGCGAAGGCCAGGTGCAGCCGCCCCTGCTTCCACCGCTGGGGTCCCTTCGGCGAATAGGCCAGCCACCACAGGCCGTCATGGAAGAACGGCGTGGCGTCGATGGCCGGGGTGTCCAGCTCCAGGCGAACGACCGGCTCCCAGACCCTGGGGAAGTCCGCCGCGCGATACAGCGTCAGCGCGCCGGAGCGATAGGCTTCCGGCAGCATCCAGATCTCGCCGTCGGCCTCGAACACCTGCGGGTAGGACAGATGCCAGGGCTCGCGCAGGACCACCGAGCGCCGGACAGGCGCAAAGCCCTCGTCCAGCTCGATGACCTCGATGACGCCGTGGCGGGTCCGGTAGTCGTAGGCCTCGACGAACAGGTGCAGGCGCCCGTCGCGCCAAAAACCGAACGGATCGGCCAGGAACTTCAGGGGGCCTTCCTCGGGCAGCCAGTGGACGCGATCGGTCGGCAGGACGCCGCGTCGACCGATGTCGGCGATCGGGGCCTCGACCAGGCCGACCCGCCAGATGTCCCGGCCGGGTATGCGCACCGTCCAGCTATTCACGAACGCCGCCGGCTTCGGTCGCCACGATCGGCCCGCGCGGCGCCGAGGCGCGCCACAGACCTCGGATCAGGTCGATCGCGCCAAGCCCGACGATGACGGTCAGGTGCAGGCCCAGCGTCACCAACGCCAGCGCCGCCAGCAGCACGGCGACAGATGAATGCGCGCCAAGCAGCAGCAGCATGAGGTTGCTGAACAGCAGATCCTTGTTGGAAATCAACGGGATGCGCGAGACAAGATAGCGGATAGCCAGCAGCACCAGCCACAGGCCGGGCGCGACACCCGGCAGCGCCAGGCGCCAGATCAGCACCAGCAGCGTGGTCGCCATGATCAGGCGCAGCCCGTGGACGACGCCGACATAGATCAGCTGGGACAGGCGCAGCGAAAACACCTGCCGTCCGAAAACCAGGAGGCCGATCGAGATCGCCACCGGGATGAGCCCCGACCACAGGGCCGGCCCAACCCGCTGGACGAAGTCGAGGTCGCGCAGCTGCGTGGCGCTGATCGCCGCTAGGGCCAGGGTCAGCAGGTTGCCCAGCAGGCCCGAGATGATGTTGACGTCCTTGATGGCGGCAAAGGGGGCGACGACGCCGCCGACCGAGCGGCGCGCCCAGACGTAGAGATAGGCCTCGCCGCTGTAGCCCAGCACGACCTCGTTGATCACGGTCTTGCGCAACAAGGCCTCAAAACCCGCCAGGGGCACGTTCCACAGCCGCCGGAAGAGCGCGAAGTCGAATACCGGCTGCACCAGGTAGAGCAGCACCATGGCGGGCCAGACCAGCGGCGGCAGTTGGCTGATCGTCCTCAGGACGTCCGAGGTCGCGCCGCCCAGCTGCAGAACGATCGTGGCGACTAGGCCGAGCGACAGCACGCCGCCGAGCACGCTCCACCAAGGTGAGGTCTTGCCCGGTTTGGCGACAGGCGCGGTGTTGGCTTCCGTCACGCGCATCATGCCCTGACGCCGATTGCGCGGAACGGCTGGAGCGCCGGCCGCGCCTGGAACGACCGCGCCTTGTCCGCGACGCCCTGGTAGTGATCGAACAGCCCCGAGAAGTGGTCGGCATCGCACCGGACTCCGGCCGCCGCCTCGACCGCCGCGGCCTTCAGCGCGTCCGGATCGCGCGCGAACAGTCGACGGATGGCCGCCGCCGCCGCTTCGGTGTCGCCCGAGCGATAGACTTCCGCGGTCGACGGCTGGGCCAGGTCGGCGAAACCGCCGCGATCCGGCCCCACCAGAGGCAGGCCGCTGGCCATCGCCTCGGCCGGCAGCAGGCCGAAGGTCTCCGAGTCGCAGCCGTGCACCAGGACATCGGCGCTGGCCAGGAGCGCGGCCAGCGGACCGCGCTCGCGGATCGGCGGGATCAGGTGGACATGCGCCTTCCCGGCGGCCGCGCGCAGCACGCGGGTGCGGTCGATGCCGTCGCCGACCACGACGAGGCCGATCGGGCTGCTGTCGCGGGCCTTGCTTACGGCCTCAATCACCATCGGCCAGCGCTTTTCCGGATGGAAACGGCCCACGGCCAGCGCCAGCTTGGCGTCATCGGGGCAGGCGCAGGCCTTGAGCAGCTCCGACCTCAGGCGTTCGTCGCGCAAGGTCGGGGAAAATGAATTCCGGTCGATGCCCAGCGGCACGCTCTTTACCGCCTTCACGCCCTGGTCCTCGAAGCGCTGCGCGAGCCAGCACCCGCCGGTCACGACGGAGGCGTAGTGTCGCGTCAGCCCGCGCAGATATCGCCAGAACCATTCGAACAGCTGATCGATTCGCTCGGGACTGGCGAACGGCGCCAGCCAGCGTTGCGGGTAGGAAGCCACGGGATCGGCGTGCATGAACATGGCGCGCGGCGCGGTTCCGGCCCAGCTGGCGACGATCCAGGCGCCCCGCCAAGGCGAAGAGGCTTCGACCAGGTCGGGAGCCAGGACGTCGAGATGCCGATGCACCGGATCGGCGTCCCAGAACATGTGATAATTGGCGTCGAACGGCAGGCGCGGCGTTTTGACCTGGATGACGCCACCCGCGCCGCGCGGCTCGAATCCGTCTTCCGGACCCGGAGCGATGACGAAAAGCTCGTGGCCCAGCTGGGCCGCGGCCTCGAATTTGCGATCGATATAGGTCCGCACGCCCCCGCCGGTGGGCGAATAGAATTCGGCGACATCCACTACCCGCATTACGATTCTCGCAAAGCCCCGAGTCACCGCTAGACCATCACCATGACGGTCATGCGGCTCACCTTCACAAAAAGACGATGTGACGCAGTGTAGGTCTCATCGAATTCGAGATTCCGTGTGGTGGTGGGGCTAGGGCGTCGTCGTTAGTGGCCGGGGGGCCGGGGCGAGCACGTGGAAGGACAATCATGGACATGAAGGCGATGACGCACACCGATGGTGTGCGCCCGATGCGGATTGCCTTGTTTTCGGGGAACTACAACTACACCCTCGACGGCGCGAACAAGTCGCTGAACAGGCTGGTTGGCCACCTGCAGAGCACGTTGGGCGCGCAGGTGCGGGTCTATTCCCCGACCGGACCGAACCCCGCGTTCGAGCCGATGGGCGAGCTGATCTCGGTGCCTTCGGTGAAGATTCCCTTCCGGCGTGACTACCGCCTGGCCCTGGGCCTGCCGCGGGCGCTGCGACGTGATGTCGCAGCGTTCAAGCCCGATCTCATCCACCTGTCCGCGCCCGACCTTCTGGGTTCGGCCGCGCTGAAGTTCGGCCGCACCCTGAATGTGCCCGTGGTCGCCAGCCTGCACACGTTGTTCGACACCTATCTGGACTATTACGGGCTAGGCCGGCTGCGTCCGATGGTCCGCCGCCAGCTTTGGAAGTTCTACGGCGCATGCGACTACGTCCTGGCGCCGACCGAGGCGATCGGCGACGAGCTTCGCGCGCAGAACCCGTCGACCCGCGTCCGAACCTGGGCGCGGGGCGTCGATCCCGAACTCTTCAACCCTGGCCGACGCAGCGAAGCCTGGCGGCTGAGCCAGGGCCTTGATCCCGATCGCCCGGTGATCGTCTTCCTGGGACGGATCGTCATGGAAAAGGGCCTGGCGGCCTTCGTCGAGACCATCGGACGCCTGGAAGCCGCAGGCCGCGCTCCGCAGGTCGTCGTGATCGGCGACGGCCCCGGCCGCGCCTGGTTCCAGGAACGGATGCCCTCGGCGGTCTTCACCGGCTTCCTGACGGGCGAGTCTCTGGCCATGGCCCTGGCCAGCGGCGACATCTTTCTCAATCCCAGCACCACCGAGACCTTCGGCAACGTCAATCTGGAGGCGATGGCCTCGGGCCTGGCGATGGTGTGCGCCGATGCGCCCAACACCCGCGCGCTGCTGCGCCACGGCCAGAACGCCCTCCTCTGCGAGGACCAGCCCGCGGCCTATGCAGAGGCTCTGGCGAGCCTGATCGTCGATCACGAGGAACGGCTCCGCCTGGGCGCCGAAGCCCTCGAACGCAGCGCCGCCTATCGCTGGACCGAGATTCTCGACGAAGTGGTCAACACCTACGCCGAGGCCCTGGACGCCCCTCCTGCC
>JAEXJH010000694.1 GCA_023445955.1 Pseudomonadota bacterium | reverse complement strand
GGGTCAGCCTGATCGAGACCGGCGCCGGCGGCCCGATCATCGTCGGCCGCGAGGCCGACGCCCAGGTCATCCGCCTGTCGGGCTTCCTGGCCCGCAACGGCCACCCCTACCAGAACCTCGACCCGGACCAGGTGGATTGCGCCAAGGTTCTGATCGACCGTTTCCAGGTCGACGAGAGCGAGCTGCCGATCGTGCTGTGCCCGAACGGCGAGATCCTGCGCCAGCCGACCAACCACCAGCTGGGCCGCTGCATCGGCCTGGTGGGGCCGATCGACGCCGACCGCGTCTACGACGTGGCCGTGGTCGGGGCTGGACCTGCGGGCCTTTCCACCGCCGTCTACGCCGCGTCCGAGGGCCTCTCGGTGCTGGTGCTGGACACTCGCGCCTTCGGCGGCCAGGCCGGGGCCTCGGCGCGGATCGAGAACTATCTGGGCTTTCCCACCGGCATCACCGGCATGGCCCTGATGGGCCGCGCCTATGGCCAGGCCCAGAAGTTCGGGGCCGAGCTGGCCATTCCCGACGAGGTCGCTTCCCTGGTCTGCGAGGACGATGGCCGCCATCGCTATCGCCTGGCCCTCGCCAGCGGCGAGACGGCGCAAGCCAAGACCGTCGTCATCGCCAGCGGCGCCCGCTATCGCCGGCTGGACGTCGAGAAGCTGGACCAGTTCGAAGGCGCCTGCGTCCACTACTGGGCCTCGCCGCTGGAAGCCAAGCTGTGCGCCGGCCAGGAGGTCGCCCTCGTCGGCGCCGGCAACTCGGCGGGCCAGGCGGCGGTCTACCTGTCCAGCCAGGTCAAGAAGGTCTGGATGATCGTGCGCGGCGAGAGCCTGGCGGCGACCATGTCGCGCTACCTGATCGAGCGCATCGAGAGCACGCCCAATATCGAGGTCATCGTCCAGAGCGCCGTCGTCGACCTGGAGGGCGAGGACGGCAAGCTGTCGGCCGTGCGCTGGCGCGGCCCCAAGGGCGTCGAGACGACCCAGGCGATCAGCCATCTCTTCCTGTTCATCGGCGCCGCGCCCAACACCGCCTGGCTGACCCAGTGCCATGTCGAGCTGGACAACCACGGCTTTGTCCGCACCGGGACCGACCTTTCGCCCAGCCACCCGCTGCTGCAGACCAGCCGCAAGGGCGTGTTCGCGATCGGCGACGTCCGGGCCGGCTCGGTCAAGCGCGTCGGCGCCGCCATCGGCGAAGGCGCCCAGGCCGTCGCCGCCATCCACGCCTACCTCGCGGAAGCCTGAACCATGACCTGTACGCACGGCGACTCCATCCAGCACGTCACGCCCGGCACGAAGGGCTGCGAGGAGTGTCTCAAGTCCGGCGGCTGGTGGGTGCACCTGCGCCTGTGCCGGACCTGCGGCCATGTCGGCTGCTGCGACGACAGCCCCAGCAAGCACGCCACCGCCCACTTCCGCGCGACCAGGCACCCGATCATCGAGGGCTACGACCCGCCCGAAGGCTGGGGCTGGTGCTTCGTCGACGAGGAGTTCGTCGAGCTGCCCGACCAGACCCCGCAGGTCGGCCCGATCCCCCGCTTCGTCGAAGGCTAGCGCTCCAGCGCCCCCTTGCCGGCGATGATCTTGTCGCGGAACTTCTCGATCCGGGCAAAGCGCGTCGCCGGCTGCTTGGCCTGGTTCAGGGCGAACAGGTAGCTGTTCTGCCGCCCCGGCGTCAGGGCGTGGAAGGCCTCGGCCAGCTCCGGATCCGCATCCAGCGCCTCGGTCAGCTCGTCGGGCGTGTCGATCTCGCGCGCCGTCTTGACGGGCTTGGTCCCCGCTTCGGCGTGATCCATCAGCTGGCGCAGATAGGCCCGGATCACCGCTTCCTTCTCAGCGACCTGCGCGTTCGCCGTGAAGCGGATCATGCCCGGCGTCTGGCTGTTGGGGCCTTGCGGCTCCAGCACGCCCTCGCTGTCGACCAGCAGGCTGGGGTTCAGGAAGCTAAGCCGAAAATCGCCCCGGAACGCGCCGAAGATCGCGATGTTGCGCCCGGCGTGCAGGTAGCACGGATGCGCCCACTTCACCGTCTCCTCCAGCCCCATCTCCAGGCAGATGCGGCGCAGGGCGTCCAGGCCCTCGATCCACGGCCGCGTCGAGCAGTCCGGCGTCGCGAACCGGTCGCACCGGCCACAGCCCTGGGTGAAGAAGTCGTCGGGATCGGTGATCATCGCCATGGCCCCTCTCCTTCCATTTTTTGCGTCCGAAGCGAAGCGACCTTCAGATTACGCATCCTTAAATTGCGGCGGCGCGCGTGAGCGGCGATCGTCCTCGCCTCAATCGTGGGGACGCCTTTCATGAAGCTCACTCTCCTGGCCGCCAGCGTGGCCGGCCTGCTGTTGTCCGGCCCGGCCCTGGCCGCCGGCCCCAGCTGCCCCGCCGACTACGCCGCCAAGGCCCGCGCCCTGGTCGCGCAGCAGGTCAAGGACGGCCGCTTCAGCGGCGCAGTGCTGGTCGCCAAGGACGGCGTACCGCTGCTGCGCGAAGGCTTCGGCGCCGCCGACCGCGAGTGGGACATCCCCAACGCCCCCGACACCAAGTTCCGCCTGGGCTCGCTGACCAAGCAGTTCACCGCCACCGCGATCCTGCAGTTGGCCGAGGCCGGCAAGCTGTCGGTCGACGACCCGATCTCCAAGTTCTACCCCGACGCCCCGGCGACCTGGTCGAAGATTACGATCAAGCACCTGCTGACCCACACCTCGGGCATCCCCAGCTACACCGCCTTGCCCGACTTCTTCTCCAAGGGCACGTCCAGGCTCCCGCTGAAGCCCGCCGAGATCGTCAAGCTCACCCAGGACAAGCCGCTGGAGTTCGAGCCGGGAGCCAAGTTCGCCTATGACAACACCGGCTACATCCTGCTGGGCGTCGTCATCGAGAAGGCCTCGGGCCAGACCTATGCCGACTATGTCAGCCAGCACATCTTCCAGCCGCTGGGCATGAAGAACACCGGCTACGACGTCAGCGGCGAGATCCTGGCCAAGCGCGCCTCGGGCTACGAGCCCGGCAAGGGCGGCTGGCGCAACGCCGACTACCTGGACATGACCCTGCCCTACGCGGCCGGCTCGCTCTATTCGACCGTCGACGACCTCCTGATCTGGAACACCGCCCTGACGGACGGCAAGATCCTGAGCGAGGCCTCGCGCAAGGCCGCCTGGACCGAGAACCTCAACCACTACGGCTATGGCTGGACCATCGGGACGCAGGACGGCCACGAGCGGGTGTCGCACAGCGGCGGCATCAACGGCTTCGCCACCGCCAGGCACCGCTATCCCAAGGACGGGCTGGTGACGATCGTGCTGTCGAACTTCCAGGCCGCTCAGGCCACGCCGATGGCCAACAACCTGGCGGGCCTGTGCTTTGGAACCTATTCGCTCCCCAAGCCCGTCGCCCTGTCGACGGCGACCCTGGACAAATATGTCGGCTCCTACGCCCTGGCGCCGACCTTCATCCTCAAGGTCTATCGCGAAGGCGATCGGCTGATCACCCAGGCCACCGGCCAAGGCCCGATCGCCATCGTCGCCACCGCGCCCGGCGAGTTCACCGCGATCGGCCCGGACGCCAAGCTGAGCTTCGAGCAGGCGGGCGATGCGCCGGCCACGTCGCTGACCCTCCACCAGGGCGGCCGCGACATGAAGGCGCCGCGCGTGGCGGAGAAGTAGCAGGCCCTGGAGAACCGGACGCACGACGGCGCCCTTCCGCCGGTCTGACCGGCGGGTTGGAGAGGCGGCGGAGCGTCCGGGCAGGGCCCGGATGAGATGTAGAGGAGTACCGTTTCGGCCGAGGCCGGAGCGCTCCGCGCGACCGTTGTTCGCGAGCCTTCGGCGCGCGGGGTCTTAACCCGCTTCCGACAGTGGCCCCCGGCGGGCGGAGAGAGATGCGTTCCCTCCGGACCACGCGGG
>JAEXJH010000693.1 GCA_023445955.1 Pseudomonadota bacterium | reverse complement strand
GTCGTCGATCGCGCCCCGCCCATGAAGGGGCCCCTCAATAGCGTCGCGCCGCACGGCGCCTGGTCGCCCGGTCTCCAGAAGACCCGGCTCTACGACCTCCTCCTGCAGGACATCATCCTGGGTGACCTGCCGCCCATGCAGGTCCTGGAGGAGAAGGCCCTGGCCGCGCGCTATGCCGGCGGGGTGGCGGGGATCCGCGACGCGCTCGGCCGCCTCGCCATCGAGGGCCTGGTCGTGCGCCGGCCGCGCGTCGGCACCATCGTCGCCCCGCTCGACGTCGCCGAGATCGAGCACGCCTTCCAGGTCCGGCGCATGCTGGAAGGCCGGACGGCCGCCCTGGCGGCGCGCAATCGCCGTCCCGCCGACATCCTGGCCATCGTCGACGCGTTCGACGGCGCCGAGGCGGCGATCGCGGCGGGGGACTTTCGCGCCATGCTGGCCATGGACCTGGCCTTCCACCGCGCCGTCGCCGTCGCCGCCCAGAACCCGACCCTGGCGCGGTTCGTGATCGCGCTGCAGAACGTGGCGACCCGGTTCTGGATCTGGCAGATGGAAAAGCAGTCGCCCGAAAGCCAGCTCGAAGACGTCGCCCTGCATCGCGGGCTTGGCCAGGCGATCGCCGAGGGCGATGCGGCCCTGGCCGAGCGCCTGTGCGAGCAGCTGATCGGCAATCCGCCCAGCGGCGAGTCGAGCTGACCCGCCGGGCGGATCGTTGTCCTGATGGCTTCGAGCCGTCCTCGGGACGGGCTTCAGCTGCAACTTAATCGGGCCAGCCTTTCGCGTCTGGGCTGAAATCGAGCCCCGCGCGACCGCCGGCTGCTGGCCAGACCGCGCGAACACCGCTCAACCCAATTTGTCCTTCGAGCAGATTTCCACTACGGAGCGTCGCCGTGACATCCGAACCATCGCCCCACTATGTCGACCTGCACGTCGGCGCGCGTCTGCGCCTGCGCCGTAAGGCGATGGGTCTCAGCCAGTCCGCCGTCGCCGACGCCGTCGGCCTGACCTTCCAGCAGCTGCAGAAGTACGAGCGCGGCGCCAATCGGATCAGCGCCTCGAAGCTTCACGCCCTGGCCCACGTGCTGACGACGTCGGTGAGCTGGTTCTTCGACGGCTTGCCTGACCCGGTGACTCCCGACAGCGCGCTGAACGAAGAGGGGCAGCGGGCCTCGCGCGTGGTCCAGGCGTTCCTGATGTCGTCGGAAGGCCTCGAACTGGCCCAGCAATGGCCGACCCTGCGCGGACCTGCGCGCCGTCAGATCCTGGGGCTGATCCGGGCGATGGCCGAGGTGGACGATGCGGGCGAGGACGCCGCCGCCTAGTCCGGGTCGATGACCGTCGCCAATACGCTCACGGGCGACTTGAACCCTCCGCCCAGGCGCCGCTCCATGACGCCATGGGCTCGATGATTCACCTCACCCTTGGCCGGATCACCCTGGATTGGGGCAAGAACGAGGGGTTCACAAACCATAGCGCCCTGTTCCGGCCAGGCGACCTGACCCAGGTGCCCTACTACTACGCGGCCGATGAGGACGATCCGAAACGCACGCACCTGCCGCTCGTCACGACCTCGGACGACTTCAGCTACCGGCTGATCACGAAGATGCAGGAGGGCTACTCGGCCCCGCTGAGCGTCGTGGCCCGACGCCTGCTTCTCCTAGGCCATACGGACGCCTTCTGTCGCGACGAGTTCGAGGCGCTGGGCGAAATGGTGTCCTGTCGCCACGACTTCACGTTCGACGAGCTGACGGCGATGCTCTCGACAGCGGACTTCAGCACGGCGGCCTTCGCGCCCGATAAGGGTTCGGAAGAGTTCACCGAGTTCTTTTTCGACCATGTCCTGCCGATCGCGGGGCCTGATGGCGCCGGTCGGATGTTCTCTCAAAGCCGTCGAGACAGCGATATCGACGGCTTGACGCCCTACACGATCATCCGGCTGCTAGCCGCCAACCCGACGGCTCAGCAACTACCCGTGACGTGGCAGTTCGCCGATGTCGCCGAAGGGGGCTGGGCGCCGCGCGCGTCGTTTGACGCCCCCTTGAAGCAAAGCCGCCGGTTCCTGGTGGTGACCGAGGGGTCATCCGACGTGAACATCCTCAGGCACGGCCTGAACCTGCTCTATCCGGACTTGGCCGACTTCTTCGATTTCGTCGACATGCAGGAGGGCTACCCGTTCTCCGGCACCGGCAATCTCTACAATTTCATCCGTGGCCTGATCAGCATCAAGATCCAGAACAACATCGTGGTCGTCTTCGACAACGACAACGAAGGCGTGTTCAACTGGGAGCGATCGTCGCGCCTGAACGCGCCGCCGAACATGCGCATCGTCAAGCTGCCCGATCTCGAGCGCTTCAAGGCGTTCCGGACCCTGGGGCCTTCCGGCGAGCATGTCGGCGACATCAACGGCACGGCCGCCGCGATAGAGTGCTACCTCGATGTGGGGCCCGCGCCGACGATCCGCTGGACAAGCTATGACCACAAGCGCGAGCGCTACCAGGGCGTGATCGTGGGCAAGGAAGAACTTCAGAAGGCCTTTCTGGCCCAGAAGCAGGTCGATCCCGACTACGACTACTCTGGCCTGGAAGCGATCTTGGCCATGTTGACGGCTGAATGCATCGCGATCACGGAGCAAGAGGCCAAGGCCGTGTTGGCCGCCGAGCGCTTCGACGCCTGACAGCCTGAGCAATGACCGGGCGGACTAGACGTCACGCGCATTGCGCAGGCGCACCTCTCGGTCTTCTCGCTCGGCGTCATGGCGCCAGGTCGCCTCCATGGCTTTCAGCAGCCTTTGCGTCCGAGGCCATGACTTGGCCGCCGCCGCCCAGGCAGCATACTGGTCGGCCAGATCGCGCTCCTGCTGGCCGCCATCATCCATACCGCGTGTGGTGACGCCGCGCTTGTTGAAGCGCTCGATCCGAACCCCGGTCTCCACGTCCTCCGATTTCGCCCGCTCGATTTCGGCGGCGACGACCGGTCCCGGCCAGAATGGCTCTACCTGGGTCGAGTGGGCCAGGGCGTGGCCGACATATTGGTCGGTGATCGGCGCGCGGCCGTTCTCGCGCCCCAGAGCGCGGACGGTGTCGACCCAGGCCGAAAGGACGTCGCTGTCGACTCCTTCGTCCGTTGCGCCGGGCAGGGTGTCGAAGTTCATCAACAGGCGGAACGACTGGGTCGCCGACGAGATTTCCGCTTCCGACGCATTCTCGGAAGGGGCCTCTCCCTCGGCCCTGAACACCGTCTTGATCAGTTGGAAGAAGAACTCTGGGCTCTCGGCCATGTAGCGGTAGATCGTCAGGCTTCGCTCGCCGTGCTCGATCAAGGGCAGCAGCGCGAACTCGCGCGCGGCCACCACGTCCACCGAAGCGTCGGGCCGTGGGTCCAGCGCCCCCAGGGCGCCTTCGACGTAGAACGCCGTCATAGTGTCGGCCTGGACCCGCCCGTCATTGACCTCGGAGACGAGAGCGTCGAGCATCCGCAGGATCACGCTCGTCGGAAACTCGTCCCATTGATCATAGGCGGCGCGAAGAGCGGCGCTGGCCCGGCCGACCACCAGATAGAAAAGGGCGCCTTCCAGGACGTCGCCGGCGGCCAGACGCATCCCGGGCTTGTTGCGCCAATAGGCGATGGCGACATCGTCACCCAGCTCGCCGACGAAGGCCCAGGTCTCCGGCGTGTCCGGCCAGTGTAGGCAAAGATCAGCGACCGCCTCAGGCGTGGCGCCACTGCCCTGGACCTGGAGGATGACCTCCTTCCAGGCGGCCTGGCTTTGCGGTTGGTCCCGAAACTGATGATAGCTCACCCCGCTCAGCATCCGCGCGAACGTGAGCAGGCCGGGATCCTTCAGCGCTGTCTGGAAGAGGGCGAAGACATCCTGCGGATCTTTCAAAATGTCGGTAATGGCGATGGCGACGTCATAGCCCGTCTCCGGAGCGCCGCGAACGACACTGAGCACACCCGCTGGGCCTAGGGCCTCGTACAAGGCCGCCAAGGCCTTTTGCCGCTGCGCCTTGAGATCGGCCATCGCCTGCTCGTAGTCGCGCATCGCCATCGGCATGTCGGTGAACAGCGTGCGGGTGGTCACCACCAGGTCTTCCGTTCCGAACCGGCTGGTCACGGCCTGGTAGGCCCGCAATTCGTCAGCCTGGATCGCCCACGCGGTGGATGCGAACGCTTCGTGGCGCTTCAGCTCCTTGCGCAGGGCGTGCCAGACCTCGGTCCGGTCCTCGGTCGACATCGCCGCGCGGACCATATCCAGCCGCTCGAAGGCGAGCGCGCGATGGTCCGGCGGCAAATCGACCAGTCGCCGGATCAGGGCGACCCAGCGTTCGGCGCTCGCGCCGGCCTGGTCGATCAGCGTGGCCGTGACATACCGGGTGCATTGCGCCAGCAGGCCGTGCGTCATGGTCTCGCGATCACCGCCCCCGTCGCGCAGCCTGGGCCGGACCGTGGCGAGGGAGGTGTCCTGACGGCCGGGCAGGATATCCAGGAGCAGTTGCCATCCAACGTTCGGAGAGGTCGCCAACAAATCCTCGAGCACATCGCGGCGGTCTTCCCAGGATGCGTTAGTCCCGGGGTTCCAGAGCAGGAAGATCGATCGCAACGTGCTCTTGGGCCTGTTGGCGTAGCGGCCGCCCGGATCGATCTCGGCCAGGCGCGTCAGGGCCAAGGCCACCCGCCCGAACAGGTCGGGCGACCAGGCCAGGGCTTCCAGCGCCCAGAGGACATTCGTGTAAGCGCCCGATCGGCCGAAGGTGTCTCCGCTTTCGGCAAACAGGGCCAGGGCCTTAGGCTGTTCCCCCTCGAGCAAATGCTCGAGGGCTTCCAGGAAAGGGTCGGGTGCGGCCTCCGCCAGGACGATCAGCTCGTCGCGCAAGCTGGCCATCAGGCTGGCGTCAGCCTTCAGGCCGGGGAGGTTGGAGATCAGATCGTCGACATAGGCCTGCGGTGTCTTGTGCGGGACGTCGAGGTGGGCTTCCTCGTGGAGCAGGGCGATTTGCAGGAGAGTCTGGGCCATCCCCTTACGGAGAAACCGACTGTGGCTGTAGCTGTCCTCGACCGGCGCAAAGGCATCGTCGGACGGCGCGGCCACCTCTGAGAAGACCGCGGTGGCGACCTTCTCGAACCGTTCGAGATCGTCCTGGGTGAGCCACTTTCCAAGCTGGACGAACGCATCGACGGGCGCGCGCGTCAGCCAGATTGGATGCTCGCGCTCAATGAACGGGTCCTGTTCGGCCAGAAGCGGCTGCAGCGTCCGCATCAGGTCGATGTAGCTTCCCGGCTCATTGAGGTCGCCGAGCCGATCCCGGTCCGACTCCTGGTCGGTGTTCCAGCTGCCGGCCAGCATGGCCGGCAACAACTCGCGCCCCTTCTGGGCCCAGCGCGGGGGCTCGATGTTCTCCGCCGGTTTGCGCCGCGCCAGGATCGTCACGCTGCGGCTGATCGTGCGTGCCAGGTCTCGACCTTGCTGGCCTTCGAAACCCATTGTCTTAAGGGCCGTGGCCATCTCCTGGACCGTGGGTCTGGGCAGGACCGCTTCACGACGACCGGGCTGGTCCTGGCCCAGCGCGATCACCGTCGGACCGGCGCTGGCCAGGGCGCCGCTCATGGGCATGGCCGCCTCCGTCGGGAGGAAGACGAGATCCTTGTAGGCGAGGAGCTGGCGGGCGGCGTCATCGGTGCGCGGCACCAAGGTGCGCGCTTCCAGGTGCTGGCGCTTGTCGTCGGGGGCGCGACGGATGGCTGCGACAGCGAAGGCGATCACTTCGCTCGGGGAATCGGCGATCAGGGGGTAGCGGCTAGGATCACCCAGAAGCGCCTGGATCAGGGTTTCGGCCGCGCGCTCACGCCCGGCGAGGATCACGTCCTCGGTCAGCGGGGGATCGAACCGGCGTGAATAGAACTCCCAGTATTCGTCCGTGCTCAGCGCCCCGTCCTTGGGGTAGTTGCCGATGACCTGGCGCGCCCATTTCGACGCCACGGCCGGGCGCTCTTCGAGCCAGGTTTCCAGCTGGACGCCGTCGATGAGCCGCACGTCCTTCCACACGTACTCGGCCTTCAGCGCGTCGACGAAATCGTGCAGCTTTACGGTCGGGGTGTCCCAGGTCTGCGGAGTAACGAAGACGAAGGTCATCGTCTTGCGCTTGTCCTCGTCGATCTCCTTGGAGCGTGTCTCGAAATCCTTGCGGGCCTTGGTTGAGATCGCCTTCTCGGCGCCGAATTCCCAGATCGAACGCCCGTCGGGCACGAACGGGCTGGTCACCGCTGTCTCGACCACGCCGTCGAAACCACGGACCCGGCCCTTGTCGCCTTCGGGGAACCGGTAGTGGCTGATATCGGACACCGTAGCGCGGATCAGCGCCCCGACGAGGCCAGGTAGGCTGGACGGTCCCTGCGTGGTCCCGGCCCAGGTTTCCAGATGCCGCGCGGTGATCCATTTCATCGGACGCTTCTCCACAATCTGAGCGTGGCAATAGCAGGCCTGTCGCTCGTCGGTCGAGGGCAGCGTAAGCGATGAAGGTAGACTGACGCTGGCGATAGAGCGCGGTCGAACAGGCGCGTGTTAGGGCGACGACGGATGATCGTGCACCTGCGCGAGCCGCACCGTCGCCTTGACC
>JAEXJH010000692.1 GCA_023445955.1 Pseudomonadota bacterium | reverse complement strand
CATCAGGAACGCCGAGACGTCCTTGGCCTGCTGGTCCAGGGTCGACTTGGTGCCGTCGTCGAACGTCACCAGGCCAGCCTTCAGCGGCGGGGCCATGGCGATGAAGCCGCCCGGCGGGACGTGAGCGTGATCGCCCGACCACGACGAGGTCAGATCGCCCGGGAAGTAGGGGTTGTAGTGACCGCCGGTCGGGACCTTGAGGCCGGCCGGAGCGTCCTTGTAACCCGTCACCACCGAGTAGATGTGGTTCGGACCTTCTTCGCGGGCCTTGGCCAGCAGCGACATGTCCGGCGGCAGGGCGCCGCCGTTCGAGGCGCGAGCCGCGGCTTCGTTGGCGAAGGGCGCGGGGAAGTGATCGGCGCTGGTGGCCGGACGCTTGATGGCGTCGCCGGTTTCACCGTCGATATCAGCGACCTCGTAGTCCTTGGCGATCGACTTGACCCACGGGTTGTCGTTCGAGTTCGGATACTTCTCGCTGTAGAACGGGCCGCCCTTGTCGCCGAGGTTACGGAACGCAACCAGCTTCATCGAGTGGCAGGCCGAGCAGACCTCGCGATAGACCTTGTAGCCGCGTTGCAGCTGCGCCTGGTCGAACTTGCCGAAGGGGCCTTCGAACGACCAGTGGACTTCCTTGGCCGGCAGGGCCCCGCCGTTGGCGAGGGCCGGGCCGGCGATGCCGACGACCAGGAGACCCGCCGCCGCCGCGATAGCCGAAAGTTTGCGGAGCATCGGGATCAACCCTTATGAGCGTCGGCCGAGAGGGCCGGCGAAGCGATCGAGTCCGGAACCGGCAGGGTCTTTTCGACCAGACCCAGGACCGGCAGCACGACCAGGAAGAAAGCGAAGTAGTAAAGCGAGGCCACGCGGCTGAGCCACACGAAGCTGTTCAGGTCCGAACCGCCCAGCTGGAACGTGGTCAGGTGCGGGATCACCGGATCGTCCGGCAGCTTGGCGCCGCAGAAGCCCAGGATGATGCAGGCCACCAGGAAGAACAGGAAGTAGACCTTCGCCGTCGGACGGTAGCGCATCGAGCGCACCTTCGACGTGTCCAGCCAGGGCAGCGCGAACATGCAGGCGATGGCGCCGAACATGGCCAGAACGCCCATCAGCTTGTCCGGCACGGCGCGCAGGATCGCGTAGAACGGCAGGAAGTACCATTCCGGAACGATGTGCGACGGCGTCACCAGCGGGTTGGCCTCGACATAGTTGTCGGCGTGGCCAAGCGCGTTGGGCATGTAGAAGACGAAGAAGGCGAAGAGGATCAGGAAGACGCTCATCGCGAAGCCGTCCTTCACCGTGGCGTACGGCGTGAAGGCGACGGTGTCGGCCTTCGACTTCGGATCGACGCCGGTCGGGTTGTTCTGGCCGACCACGTGCAGCGCCCAGATGTGCAGGATCACGACGCCCGCGATCATGAAGGGCAGCAGGTAGTGCAGCGAGAAGAAACGGTTCAGGGTCGGGTTGTCGACCGCGAAGCCGCCCCACAGCCAGGTGGTGATGCTTTCGCCCACCAGCGGCAGCGCGCCGAACAGGTTGGTGATGACGACGGCGCCGTGGAACGACATCTGGCCCCAGGGCAGGACGTAGCCCATGAAGGCGGTGGCCATCATCAGGAGGTAGATCACGCAGCCCAGCAGCCACAGCACTTCACGGGGCGCCTTATAGGAGCCGTAGTAGAGGCCGCGCAGCATGTGGATGTAGACGGCGATGAAGAACATCGACGCGCCGTTGGCGTGCATGTAGCGGATCAGCCAGCCGTAGTTCACGTCGCGCATGATGTGCTCGACGGAAGCAAAAGCGCCTTGGGCGCTCGGCGTGTAGTGCATCACCAGGATGATGCCGGTGATCAGCTGCGAGGCCAGGCACAGCGACAGGATGCCGCCGAAGGTCCACCAGTAGTTCAGGTTCCGCGGCGTGGGGTAGTCAACGAACGAGTCGTAGCCCAGGCGGATGATCGGCAGACGGGCGTCGAGCCAGCGCTCGATACCGGTCTTGGGTTCGTAGGTCGAATGTCCGCTCATTTCGCTTAGCCGATCTTGACCTTGGTGTCGGTGAGGAAGGCGTATTCCGGAACCACCAGGTTCAGGGGCGCGGGGCCCTTACGGATACGACCCGAGGTGTCATAGACCGAGCCGTGGCACGGGCAGAACCAGCCGCCGTATTCACCACCGCCGAAGGTCGGCACGCAGCCCAGGTGGGTGCAGTTGCCGCCGACGATCAGCCAGTTGGCCTTGCCGGGCTTCACGCGCGAGGCGTCCGTCGCCGGATCCTTCATCGACGCGCTGTCGTCGGCCACGGCCTTGGCGATTTCCGCCTTGGTGCGGTTGCGCACGAAGAGCGGTTTGCCGCGCCACTTGATCGTGACCTGCTGGCCCTCGGCGACCTTGGTCAGGTCGAACTCGGTCGAGGCCAGGGCCCGCGTGTCGGCGGAAGGGTTCATCTGGTCGATGAACGGCCACACCAGCGTCGCGGCGCCGCCAGCGGCGGCCGCGATCGCAGCGATGTGAATGAAGT
>JAEXJH010000691.1 GCA_023445955.1 Pseudomonadota bacterium | reverse complement strand
GTCCAGACCCATGAAGCCCACTCGTTCGCTGATCGCGTGATCCTGGCTCATGGCCGTCCCCGTTTCGAAATGCGGGAACAGCGTCTTCTGGCATGCTTAATGCCGACTTAAATATTCGCCCGACGCTGGCGGCAGGATGTCGCACACAATTTTGGGGTGAGCGCACGCCTCAGAATGGCAGGGCTCGTGAAAACCTTTGCACATCATGCAGATGTCGCCCTCCATGCGGCGCGGCGCCACGGCTTTGCCTAGCACGCGGGCGCGACAACCTGCCGCACGGCTAGCCGCCGCGCTTCAGGGTCTCGCGAGCGATGACCAGCTGCTGGATCTGGCTGGTGCCCTCGTAGATCCGGAAGATTCGCACGTCGCGATACAGACGCTCGATCCCGTAGTCGGCGACGTAGCCGGCCCCGCCGAAGATCTGCACGGCCCGGTCCGCGACCCGGCCGACCATTTCCGAGGCGAACAGCTTGGAGGCCGCCGCTTCGAGAACGATGCTGGCCCCGCCGTCGCGCTTGCGGGCGGTCTCCATGACCAGCGCCCTGGCCGCCAGCGCCTCGGTCTTGCTGTCGGCGATCATGGCCTGGATCAGCTGGAAGCTGGCGATCGGCTGGCCGAACTGCTTGCGCTCGCTGGCATAGGCCACGCAGTCCTTAATCAGCCGCTCAGCCACGCCCACGCAGACGGCCGCGATGTGCAGGCGGCCACGGTCCAGCACCTGCATGGCGACCTTGAAGCCCTCGCCTTCCTCGCCCAGGCGGTTCCAGGCCGGGACGCGGACATTGTCGAAGGTGACGTCGTGGATATGGGCGCCCTGCTGGCCCATCTTCTTCTCGGGCTTGCTGACTTCGAGCCCCGGCAGGTCGCGGGGGACGAGGAAGGCCGAGACGCCGCCCCCGCCCTTCACGTCGGGATTGGTGCGGGCCATCACCGTGAACAGGCTGGCCTTGCCGGCGTTGGTGATGAAGCGCTTGCCGCCGTTCAGGACGTAGTGGTCGCCGTCCAGCACAGCCCGGGTCTGCACCGCGGCGCTGTCGGAGCCGGCTTCCGGCTCAGTCAAGGCGAACGAGGTGATGATGTCGCCGGACGCGATGCCCGGCAGCCACTTGGCCTTCTGCGCGTCATTGCCGAACATGACGAGGCCCTGGCTGCCGATGCCGACATTGGTGCCGAACACCGAGCGGAACGCCGGCGAGGCGCGGCCCAGCTCGACCGCCACCAGCGCCTCTTCTTCCATGTTGAGGCCGAGGCCGCCGAACTCTTCCGGGATCGACAGGCCGAAGAGGCCCAGCCCCTTCATTTCCTCGACGATGTCGGCGGGCACCGCGTCGTCCTCGGCGACCTTGGCCTCGATCGGCCGCAGGCGCTCGGCCACGAAGCGGGCCACCATCTCGATCAACTGATCGCGGGTTTCCAGATCGAGGGCCATGCGCTTCCAACTCCCTGCGTCAAACGCTTGTTTTGACGCAGACTGTAGCGATGGCCCCCGAGAATGGAAGCCTTACCCTTGGGCCTTCTCGGCCTGGGCCAGCACGCTCTTGTGCATGCCGTAGGCGAAGTAGACGACCGCCCCGATGATGTGGGCGAACAGGAAGTAGATCTGCGTCTTGGCCGGCAGGCTGTAGAACAGATAGAGGCACCCCAGGATGCCGGCCGGGGCCACGATCTGCCAGGCCGGGGTCGAGAACACCCGCGGACGGTTGGGCTCGCGACGACGCAGCACGATCACCGACAGGCCCACGGCGATGAACGCCGCCAGGGTGCCGGCGTTGGCCAGCTCGGCGATGTCCTTCAGCGACAGGAAGCCCGACAGCACCGCCGACAGGGCGCCGGTCAGCAGGGTCATGACCACCGGCGTGCCGGTCTTGGCGTTGACCTTCGACAGGGCGCGCGGCAGCAGGCCGTCGCGGGCCATGACGAAGAAGATCCGGCTCTGGCCGTACATGAAGGCCAGGATCACCGTCGGCAGGGCGACGACGGCGGCCAGGGCCACCAGCTGGGCCATCTTGCCGTGCTGCAGGCTCTCCAGGATGAAGACCAGCGGCGCTTCGCTCTTGGAGAAGACTTCGGCGCGCGAGGCCCCGATCGCGGCGGCGGCGACGATCATGTAGATGGCCGTGCAGGCGGCCATCGAGCCGACGATGCCGATGGTCAGGTCACGCTTGGGGTTCTTGGTTTCCTCGGCGGCGGTCGAGACCGCGTCGAAGCCGTAGAAGGCGAAAAAGATCAGGCTGGCGGCGGCCATGACCCCGATCTTGGCCGAGTCCGGGGCGGCGCCGGCCGGCAGGTGGGCCTGGAAGCCGTTGGGCATGAACGGCGTGAAGTGGCTGGCGTCGAAGACCGGCAGGCACAGGGCCACGAAGACGATCAGGGCGATGATCTTCACGAAGACCAGGATCATGTTGACCGTGGCGCTCTCGCGAGTGCCGAGCGCCAGCAGGCCCGCCACCGCCATCGAGATGATCACGGCCGGCAGGTTGACGACGCCGCCGGCGTGCGGTCCGGCCAGCAGGTAGTCGGGGAAGCCCGCCATCTTGAACAGGCCATGGGCGTGGGCCGACCAGCCGACGGCGACGGCCGCGCAGACCAGGGTGTATTCGAGGATCAGGCTCCAGCCGACGAACCAGGCGACCGGCTCGCCCATCGCCGCGTAGCTGTAGGTGTAGGCGCTGCCCGCCGCCGGCATCAGGGTCGACAGCTCGGCGTAGCACAGCGCGGCGCAGGCG
>JAEXJH010000690.1 GCA_023445955.1 Pseudomonadota bacterium | reverse complement strand
AAGCCCCGTGTCCTGGTCCGCCGCGACCCGATCCACCCCTTGTGGCGCGACCTCGAGGTCGAGGTCGTCGTCGGTGACCTCAAGACCCCTGGCGCGCTCGATCGCTTGTGCAGCGGCGCTGAAGTCGTCATCCACGTGGCCGGCCTGATCAAGGCCGCCTCGCTGGACGGCTTCAACGTCGTCAACCGCGAGGGGGCCAAGGCCGCCGCCCTGGCCGCCCAGAAGGCCGGCGCACGGTTCATCCTGGTGTCGAGCCTGGCGGCCCGCGAGCCGCAGCTCTCGAACTACGCCGCCAGCAAGCGCGCGGGCGAGGACGTGGTGCGCGAGGTCTATCCCAGCGCCCTCGTCGTACGGCCGCCGGCTATCTACGGCCCGGGCGACACCGAGACGCTGGGGCTCTTCGAACTGGCGGCCAAGAGCCCGGTCCTGCCGGTGCTGTCGCCAGACTCGCGGATCGCCATGATCCACGTCCAGGACGCGGCGGCCAAGCTGGTCGCCTTCTGCCGCAGGCCCGTCTCGGGCCTTGTGGAGCTCTCGGATGTGCGGCGCGGCGGTTACACTTGGTCAGAAATCATGACCGCCGCCGGTCGGGCGATGAACCGCAGTCCGCGGTTGATCAGGCTGCCCAATGCGGCTCTGCTGCTGGTCGGAAACCTAGCGGATGCTTGGTCTTTGGCCTCAAACAACCCCTCGGTGTTCGGTTTAGGCAAGGCTAGGGAGTTGCTTCACAACGATTGGTCACTATCTAGCGCTCCGATGTCGGAGGGAGTACCCAGCGTGTTCGGCCTGAGCGACGGCTTCTCACAAACCGTCGCTTGGTATCGAGAACAAGGGTGGTTACCCAAAAACATCACCGCCTAGTTCAAATATGGCGGAAATCTGACAGACTAGCCGTTACAGTAGTGTCACGGGTGGGGCTCCCGGAGGTTTGATTTAGAATGGAAACGGTGACGGATCTCAGCTTGCGCGAGATCGGGGTGGCGGCGAGCAAGGTTCTGGGGCGGCCCGTAGAGGTTCGCGCTGAGTCGCATATCGGCCGTGACCTCGCCGTGGACTCTCTAGCCCTGATGAACATCATCATGGAGCTCGAAGACACCTTCGACATCTCCATTCCGCTCGACCGTCTGGCCTCTGTCGAGACCGCCGGCGACCTTTCCAAACTGATCAACGATCTCCGGACTAGGGCTTAACTAATGGGGCTATTCGATAAGCACCTGGCCTATCGCGACGCGTACAAGGCCATCCAGGACGCCGGCGCCGATCCGTTCAAGGTCCGCTTCGACGCCGTGACCTCGCCGACCGAAGGCGTCGTCGAAGGCCGCAAGACCATCCTGCTGGGCACCAACAACTATCTGGGCCTGACCTTCGACCAGCAGGCGATCGACGCCTCGGTGAAGGCCGTCCAGGAGCGGGGCACCGGCACCACCGGCTCGCGCATCGCCAACGGTTCGTTCGAGGCTCACGTCGAGCTGGAGACCGAACTGGCCAAGTTCTACGGCCGCAAGCACGCCATGGTCTTCACGACCGGCTACCAGGCCAATCTGGGCGTGCTCTCGACCCTGGTGGGTCGCGGCGACCACCTGATCCTCGACGCCGACAGCCACGCCTCGATCTACGACGGCTCGCGTCTGGGCCACGCCGAGGTCATCCGCTTCCGTCACAACGACCCCGAAGACCTGGCCAAGCGCCTGCGCCGCCTGGGCGACGCGCCCGGTGAGCGCCTGATCGTGGTCGAGGGCGTCTATTCGATGATCGGCGACGTCGCGCCGCTGAAGGAAATCGCCGCCGTGAAGCGCGAGCTGGGCGGCTACCTGCTGGTCGACGAAGCTCACTCGATGGGCGTCCTGGGCGCCACGGGCCGCGGCCTGGCCGAAGCGGCCGGCGTGGAAGACGATGTCGACTTCATCGTCGGCACCTTCTCCAAGAGCCTGGGCGCCATCGGCGGCTTCTGCGTCTCGAACATGGACGACTTCGACGTCATGCGCGTCGTCTGCCGCCCCTACATGTTCACCGCCTCGCTGCCGCCGGCTGTCGTGGCTTCGACGGTCACGGCGCTGCGCCGCATGGTCGAGCAGCCCGAGCTGCGCGACCGCCTGAACCGCAACGCCAAGCGTCTCTACGACGGCCTGACCGCCATGGGCTTCCACACCGGCCCGACGGCCAGCCCGGTGGTCGCCACGACCATCCCGGACCAGGAACGCGCCATCGCCATGTGGAATGGCCTGCTGCAAGCCGGCGTCTACCTGAACCTGGCCCTGCCGCCCGCCACGCCGGACAGCCGTCCGCTGCTGCGCGCCAGCGTCAGCGCCGCTCACACCGACGAGCAGATCGACGCCGTCCTGGGCGCCTTCGCCGAAATTGGCGCGGCCCTGGGCGTGATCGAGCCCCTCAAGCGCGCCCGCGCCTGAGAACGCTGTCATAGCGGATACGAAGACGCCCGGACCTCGCGGTCCGGGCGTTTTTGTTTAGGCCCTGCGGCTCTTCCAGACCTTCAGCAGCACCCCCGGCGCGGCCAGGATCGGGTGCTTCTCACGCCAGGGCGTGACCTCGACGGGCACGCCGGTGTGGCGCTCGATCTTCCAGGCCGCGTAGCGCGCCGCGCCCTGGAAGGTGAAGGACGCCTTCATCAGCCGCGCTGCGTTCAACGGCTTGCCCAGCAGCTTGCGGGGCGTCCAGTCGCTGCGCACGCGCGCGCGCTCGGCCTGCGGCATCGCCCTGCCCTCGTCGCGCCAGACGGCCTCCATGACGCGGTCGTAGCGCTGCGGATCGAAGGTCAGGATCGAGACCTCGCGGCCCGCCTTCTCGACCCGCAGCTCGGCCTTGTAGGTTTCGCGGAACAGCGCGGTCCAAAGGTCATGCGGCGTCCCGTCGATGGGGCCCAGCCCGCGGGCATAGCGAGCGGCCGTGCGACAGGCGTCTGTGACGGCGTCGATCACCGTCTCGCGCGCGCTACTGTCCGCCGCCCAGATCAGGGCGCTGGGCTGGACGAACCGCGCCCAGAGGGTGGTGTCGTAGTCGCCGCCGCTGGTGGTTTTGCGAAACTGGCTCAGGGTCATCGAGGCGACCTTGGCGCGCAGGACCTCTCCCGCGTGCTCAAGCTCGTGATAGCTGACGTCCGGCCACAGGGTGCGGGTGAAGAAGCCGCGCCAGCCGGCTGGCGGCTTTTCGGTGAGGACGTAGTAGTCCAGCACGCCGGACAGGTCTCCCGTCCGCAGGATCGAACCGTAGAACAGCACCGCCTGGGCGCTTGGAAACACCGTCGTCAGGTGCTCGGCGAAGGCGGTGATCGGCGCGGGGGTCGGCGTGGCGAGCTCGGCCGCGACAAGGTCGCGAAGGCTGCTCATCCGACGAGGAACCGCAGCGACGGCCCAAGGCCGATAGTCAGGTCGCCGCCTTCATAGACCTCGCCGTCCAGCACGAACGGCGCGCCGCCGCCCAGGGCGATCTGATGCGGGTCGCGGCGGCGATAGCCCAGGCCTTCCAGCGCCGGCTCGGCCTTGCCGCTCAGCACCATCGGCAGGGCCTTCAGCAGGCGTCGCGGCGGGGCGTCGACGTCCAGGAGCTTGAACCCCTCGCGCGGCGCGCCGAAGGGCTTGAGGCCGAACGGTAGGCGCTTTAGCGCGGTGGCCACGATGGCGAAGCGCTCGTCGCCGGGCTGGTCCTGGCCGTCGATGGCCAGCTTGGCCGGCACGCCCTCGCGCCACTCGTCCTTGGCCCCGCCGAAGACCGCGCCGGCGGCCGCCGTCAGGATGGTCACAGCCACGGCCAGGTTATGGAAGAAACCGACCTTGTGGGCCTTCTGGGCCAGGTTGGTGGCCTTCACCATGGCGCCGACGCCGAAGAAGAAGCCCTGCAGACACGGACGGCCGTCGGCCCAGCTGACGCGGAGCGGCGGCCGCTCCTTGATGCGCGGATCGGCCGGGTGGGCGGCGGCCAGGACCTCCTCCAGCCGCCAGTCGTTGGGCGCGCCCAGATCGATGGCCAGGACGTTGGTCTTGCCCGACGGCAGGACGGCCAGCAGCGGCAGGTTCTCGCCGAACGTGTGCGGCAGCAGGCTGATGACGTCGCGCACGGTGCCGTCGCCGCCGTCGATGATCAGCAGGTCGAGGCCCTCGCGGGCGAAGTTTTCCAGTTCGGCGCGCAAGGCGTCGCGACCAAAGGGCTCGACCAGCCGCACGCCCGCGGGCGGCGGACCGGGCGGATGCACCCGGTTGCCGTGGCTCTTTGGATTGCGAACAACCCCGATGCGCGTCATTTCGACAGCCAAGACTGGATTGAGCCCTTCGGTGCGGCCAGCCCTTGTAGAATCTGGACGGCGTGCACGATCAAGCACACTGCGGTCCAAATCGCCACCAGCGTGAAGCCGATGTCGGGCCGGCCGACAAGCGCGCAGGCGGTCAGCAGGATCAGGTTCGGGTTTCGCCGCGCCGTGATCAGGCGGAAGAAGCTGTCGAACGGCCGCCAGGCGTGAACCTCCAGCTTGAAGAGCGAGAGGAAGATCCCCTCCTCCACGCGCTGAAGCACGTAGCCGGCGATGACGACGGCCAGGCTGATCTCGGCGTACGGGATCGATTGACCGACCGCATAGACGCCAACGAACCACGCCCACCACCAGAACGGCGGATGCAGCAGGTCGATGCCGTGATCGAAGACATTGCCCCACTTGGACGAGGTCAGGGTCACGCGGGCCAGCTTGCCGTCGACGGTGTCGAGGAAGGTCATGATCCAGGCGCAGACCAGCCCCCAGCCGAAGTGGCCGGTCCAGAACAGGTACATGGCCGCCAGCACCAGCAGGAAGCCGATGCCTGTCACCTGGTTCGGCGTCATCCTGGCGACCGCCGCCCAGCGGGTCACGATCCGCGCCGGCGTCGGCCAGACGTACTTGGTGACGAGGTCGGTGACGCCCTTGTACGAGCCCTGGAACAGGCGCGCCTCGACGGCGCGAACGGTGTCCGGCGTCAGGCGCTCCAGCACCGGCGGCTCACGCTTGCGCAGGGCGCTGTTATAGGCCGAGCCTAGTTCCAGCGCGGTCAGGCGCACCAGGCGCGGATCCAGGCCCGAGGGGTCCTGGCCGGCGGCCAGCGCCTCGGTGGCGGCATAGCCCAGCTCGGCCGGCGCGTGCACGGCGACGGCGCGACCGGTCTCGTCGACCAGCACCGCGCCCTCGCGGCCCGCCAGGGCCTTGATCAGCGACTCGTCAAACACCCAGCCCGCATCGACCGCCACCACCGCGTGCGACAGGTCCACCGTCGGCGTCTCGACCAGGCCCACGCGACGATAGATGCGCGACAGGCGCTCGGCCGAGGTCATGCCCCAGATGCGCGCGCCGCTCTCGCCTACGCTCAGAGCCCGCGGCCCAGCCGGTGCGACGTTTTGAATTTCACCACTCAAAGACAGATATACCCCTTGAAACCCGAGCCGATTGATAAGCAGCTTCGGCTGCTTCGACCAGAACGACCCGAACCGTCTTGTCCATATACCGCATCGCACATCTATCCGACCCCCACCTGCCGCCGCCGCCGGGCGCGTTCGGGTGGAAGGACGTCTTCACCAAGCGGCTGCTGAGCCGCATCGCCTGGCGTCGCAAGCGCAAGGTCCACCAGCCGCAAGTGCTGGCCGCCCTGGTCGCCGACCTGAAGGCCGCCAACCCCGATCATGTGGTGATCAGCGGCGATCTCACCAACTTTGCTTCGCATACGGAAATCGCCGCGGCGACCAAGTGGCTGGAATCACTAGGACCTGCCCGGGACTTCACCGTCAGCCCCGGCAATCATGACGCCCTGGCCGGCGCGGGCGGCGACGAACGCTTCGCGCCCTGGGCGCCCTGGCTAGGCGATGCGGGCGAAGCCTCGTTCCCGCAGGTCCGCGTGCGCGGCCCCGTGGCGATCTTCAATCTGTGCTCGGCCCTGCCGACCGCCCCGCACCTGGCCACCGGCCGGCTAGGCGAGGCGCAGTTGCAGCGCCTGGACGCGGCCCTGGCCGATCCGGCCTACAAGGACCTCTTCCGCCTCGTGGTCCTGCACCACCCGCCACAGAAGGGCGCGGTGTCCAAGCGCAAGGCGCTGGATGACCAGGAGGCCCTGCGCGCGGTGCTGGCCAAGCACGGCGCCGACCTTGTGCTGCACGGCCACGCCCACGAGTCGCTGGTCGGCTCCGTGCCCGGTCCGAATGGCGCGGCGATCCCGGTGCTGGGCGTCCCCTCGGCGTCGTCGGGTCCGCGCGGCCACTCGCCGGCCCGCTGGCACATGATCGAGATCGAGCGGAAGCCGGACGGCGGCCACCAGGCCCGCATCGTCGTGAGGGGAATCGAAGGCGGCCAGGGGTTGTCGGAACTGGGCCGCTACAGCCTGATGGACGTGGTCTAGCGCGGGTAGCGCACCTTGACCCGGATCGTCGTCTCGCCCGGCTTCACGCCGAACCGGACGGAGTCGAACGACGGAAACGCAAACTTGGTGGGCGCATCGTTCGAGAAGCCGTAGCCCTCCAGCGGCATGCCCTGCGGGCTGCGGTCGAGATCTCCGTCGCTATCGACGTCATGATAGACCATGACCGCATAGGCGTCGGTCGGAGACGGCAACCAGAAACAGGCCTGGCTCATCGGGGCCGAAGTCTTGATCTTCACCCGCTCCAGCTTGCCACGCGGGGCAAGGAACCGGCTGGGATCGCCGGGAAACACTGTGATCACCACCGACCCGGCGTTGGACCGCAGCGCCCCGACCTGCACGTTCAGCCGGGTCGCGCTCTTGCGGCCCGCGCACTCCTTGTCCGTCAGGGGACGCGCCACGCCTTCGGCCTGGGCGATCCCCGCCATCGCGCACATCGCCAAGATCGCGCCGACGAGAACGGAACATGCTTTCATCTAAACTGCCGCATCCCTATTGTTACGCGCAGGCTATATGAGCCTGAAGTTCCGGCTTTCTCATGACCAATCCCACAGCGCTGGCGTTCGGCTATCCCGGCTCCAAGATCGCGGAGACCGATCACTGGCTGATTCTGGTCCGTCCGAAGCAACCGACATTTGGGTCTTTGGTCCTGGTGTGCAAGGAAGCGGTGCAGGCGTTCTCCGACGTGAGTCCCGCCGCCTTCGCCGACCTGCAGGTCGCCGTGGCCGGCATCGAGCGCTTGCTGAAAACGCAGGTCGACTACGAGAAGATCAACTATCTGATGCTGATGATGGTCGACAAGGACGTCCACTTCCACGTGCTGCCCCGCTACGAGGGCGCGCGCGAGCATGAGGGTCAAAGCTTCCCCGACGCCGGCTGGCCCGGAGCCCCTGCGCTGGGAACCGCCGTGGCGCTGTCGGATGAAGGCCTGCAACGCCTGGCCCAACGCTTCTCCGAGGCGTGGGCGTGAGCGCCAAGGACCTGACCACCGGCCCGGTGAGGCTCGTCGACCGCTACCTGCTGCGCCTGCTGTTTTGGCCGCTGGTCGGGTGCCTGGGCGTCACTGTCGTGGCGCTGCTGCTGGAACGCGTCCTGCGCCTGCTGGACGCCCTGTCGCAGAGCAGCGCCCGCTTCGGCTACGTCGCCCAACTCGCCGCCAACCTGGTGCCGCACTATCTGGGCCTGGCCCTGCCGGTCGCGGTCATCGTGGGCCTGTTCATCGTCCTCACCAACCACTCGGACGGCGCGGAGATCGCCG